>CAMLSD010000057.1 GCA_946482595.1 uncultured Comamonadaceae bacterium | reverse complement strand
GCTGGATGGAAGACCTGTACCGCCGGGTCTCCGACCGCCAGACCATGGGCAGCGTGGTGCAGGAACTGCGTGCCTCCCTGACCGAGGCCGAGAAGAGCATCGACAGCTTCTTCCGCGACCCGAGCGACCGTTCGGTGCTGTCGTCGGTGCCCGGGCAGCTGGCCGCGATGCGCGGCGTGCTGTCGGTGCTGGGCATGGACCAGGCATCGCAGGCCGTGCTCAAGATGCGCGAGGTGGTCGACGAATTCATCGCCACCGAGGTCGATCCGGTGCGTGCTGCCGAGGCGGGTACCTTCGACCGTCTGGCCGGCAATCTGGGTGCGCTGGGCTTCCTGATCGACATGCTCAGCTACCAGCCGCAGATGGCGAAGTCGCTGTTCTCGTACAACGCCGAGACGGGCGAACTCCAGCCGGTGATGGGTCGGGCGGCGCGTGAAGAACAGGCCGAGCCGCAGCTGGCGGTGACCCTGGTCGAGCCGCGCCTGCTGGACCAGGCCCAGGCCCTGGCCGAGACGGCCGCGCGTGTCAGCACGCCGCTCGAAGAAGTGTCCGATGGCTTGCGCAAGCTGTCCCAGGAGGCCATCGTGGCCGACCAGCCCGCGCTGGCCGCCACCCTGTCCGAAGCCCGTGCCGCGGTCGAGCAGGGCGACCTGACCGATGCGCAGGTTCATGCCGTGCGCGAGCAGGTGGCCCAGGCGGTGGCCGACTTTGTCGCCACCGCCTCCGACCCTGTCGGCCTGGACGAACCGGCCTCGACCAAGCCGGCAGCGCCGGCGCCGGTCATGGCAGGCTCCGGCCTCGAAGAAGACGACGAGATGCGCGAGATCTTCCTCGAGGAAGCGCGCGAGGTCATGGGCAATGCGCTGGCCGCCCTGGAGGCGCTGCAGTCCTCGCCCGATGACCTGGAACAGCTCACCACCGTGCGGCGTGCCTTCCATACGCTGAAGGGCAGCTCGCGCATGGTCGGGCTGAACGATTTCGGCGAAGCCGGCTGGGCCTGTGAGCAGCTCTACAACGCCTGGCTGGCCGAGCAGAAACCCGCCAGCGATGACCTGCGCGCGGTGACGGCCGATGTGCTGAGCTACCTGGGTGCCTGGATCGAGGAGATCGCCGCCCGCAGCCCGATCACGCACGAGAGCATGCCGGTACGGCAGGTCGCCGACACGCTCCGCCTCGAGGGCCGCCGCACGGAACTGCAGCCGCCCGTGGTCTCCGTCCCCGACGTCCAGGAACTGCTGGTGGCCGAGTCCGGCGACCAGGTCGAGACGCTGGCCGCCGGCGAGCCCGAGCTGTCGCTCGACGATCTGACCCTGCCCGAATCGGCTGTGGCCGAACCTGCCGCGGCCGAGCCCGAACCGGCCATCGAGCTGAGTGCACTGCCCGATGAATTCACGCTGCCCGAGCTGGCGGCGCCCGAATCCGGCGACCAGATCGTCGACGAGCAGGCGCCCGCCGCATTGCTGGACGAGCCTCTGGCCCTGCCCGAGGCAGTGGATACCTTCGAGCTGCCGGCACTGAGCGAAGAAGCCCTGCCCGAAGGCTGGCCGCAAGATGCCGAGCTCGACACCCGTCAGCCGGCCGAGGCGCCGCTCAGCGCGGCCGGTGGCCCGGAGCTGTCAGTGCAGAGCTTCGAACTTGATCTGTCCGGCTTCGACGGCGGCGCCGCGGTGCCGGCCGATGTGCCGGTGGCGCCTGCCGGCGAGCCGGTACCGACCGACTGGGAGCTGGGCCTGGATGCCACGGTGGGCGAGTTGCAGGTCGACACACCGTCCGAGGCGAAGGCCGGCACCGATGCCTCGATGCAGGCGCTGTCGCTGCCCGGTGATGCGACCGACGAGGTCCGGCTCGACCTGCCTGCCGCCGCCGAGCCGATCGAAACGACACCTGAATTCGCGCAGGATCTGGCCGACGAGCTCACGACCCACGCGGCAGCGCCCGTCGAAGCCGGCCCGCCGGAGTTCGAGCCTGTGGCGCCCACTGACGTGGGCATGCAGACCGAACCCATGTCGCTCGAGGAGTTCGAGCAGGCCCTGGCCTCTGACGCTGCCCTGCCCAGACTGGACGGAGACTTCACGCTCGACCTCGATGTCGGCGCACCCGGCACCGCTGCGGCGGAGCCTGCTGTCGAAGACGTTCCCCAGAGCGTCGAGCCGGCAGCCGTGTCGCCCTGGCCCGACAACGTCTTCCCGCTGCATGGCGCGGGGGCACCGGCGAGCGAACCACCGCCTGCAGCCGAACCTGCCGAAGCCGAAGCCGAAGCCGAAGCCGAAGCCGAAGCCGAAGCTGAAGCTGAAGCCGTCGCCGACGTTTCCGACGCCGTCGAGGACGGCAATGACCAGGTCAAGGTGGTCGGTCCCTTGCGGATCAGCATTCCGCTGTTCAACATCTACCTGACCGAAGCCGACGAGCTGTCGCGCCGTCTCACCACCGAGGTGGCCGAATGGGCGATGGAACTGCACCGCCCGGTCGGCGAGTCGCCGATCGCGCTGGCACATTCACTGGCCGGCAGCTCTGCCACCGTCGGTTTTGCCGACCTGTCGCAACTGGCCCGCGCCCTGGAGCATGCGCTGATGCGCTCGCAGGCGATCGGCCACGGCACAACCGACGAGGCACGCCTGTTCGTCGACGTGGCCGAAGACATCCGTCGCCTGCTGCATCAGTTCGCCGCCGGGTTCCTGAAGGAGCCGGCACCCGATCTGCTCGACCGGCTGGCGCGCCATGAAATCGAGTCGGCCCGCCTGCTCGAGGAGATCAATGCCCGGGTCGATCGTGGCGAGTTCACCACCACCGGCGGTGGGCTGGATACCCTGCGCGGTGCACCGGACACCGGTGACGAGTTCGTCGCGGCGCAGAGCGAAGACGACGTACTGGCAGCCGACGGTGCCGACGAGTTGTCGACCGTTCAGCCGACCGACGCCGAACCGTCCGAACCGCTGATCGAAACGCTGGCCGAAGCCTTCGACACCGCGCGCCCGGCTGACACCGAGCCGGTGGTCGATCTCGTGATCGACACCCCGGCTCAGGACGAGGTGGTCATCGAGCCGGTAGCCAGCGGCCTGATGCCCGCCGACTTCGCCCCGAGCGACACGGCACCGCTGCTGCCGCTGGAGCTCGGCAAGACCGAACTCAAGGCGCTCGGCGCCCTCGAGCGCTCGAGCGAGGCACCGCTGCATGTCACCGGCATGCCCGGTGACGGGCTGGACATCGATGACGACATCGACGCGGTCGATGCAGTCGATGCCGACCTCTTCCCCATCTTCGAGGAGGAGGCCCAGGAACTGCTGCCTCAACTGGCCAATGAGGTGCGCACCTGGCTGAGTCGCCCGGACGATCCCAAGGCGCCGAACGCCTGCATGCGCACGCTGCACACATTCAAGGGCGGTGCGCGACTGGCCGGCGCAATGCGCCTGGGCGAACTGGCACACCGGCTTGAAACCACCATCGAGCGACTGGTCCAGCGCGGTGACGTGACCGTGGCCGACGTCGATCCGCTGGAGTCGCGTGTCGACGTGATCAACGCGGTCTTCGAGGCGCTGCGCTCACGCGACGCGCAGGCCTATGCCGATGCCACCGCCGCCGTGCAGGCCACACCGGACGTGGCCGCCGTGCTCGAAGCCCCCCCGTCGGCCCAGCCGCTGATGGAGCATGTGGACCTGCCGATGGACCTGTCGCTGGCCTCGGCACCGGTGCCGCTGGTCGAGCTGCCCGAGACAGCGCGTGAGCTGACCCAGGCCGACACACCCGAGCAGGCCGCAGCCGAAGCGACGGCACCCCTTGCGACCGAAACGCCAATGGCCGCACCGGTGGAGCCCCCGACCCCGGTGGCCGCACCCCGTTCAGCGCCCGCCGCCGTGGCAGCCGCGCCGCAGGAGATCGACTGGAATCGGTTTGCGACCGCCGTGTCGCCGCAGGTGCAGCCGGCCAGCCGGGCGGCTGCGTCGATGAGCCAGGCGGCCGTGCGGGTGCGCCCGCAACTGCTCGATCGCCTGGTCAACCAGGCCGGTGAGGTCAGCATCACGCGGGCCCGCCTCGAAACCGACGTGAACCAGATCAAGGGGTCGCTGAACGACCTGACCGACAACCTGGAGCGTCTGCGCCAGCAACTGCGTGACATCGAACTGCAGGCCGAGACCCAGATGGCCTCGCGCATGGAGCAGGCCAAGGCCGAAGGCCAGTCCTTCGACCCGCTGGAGTTCGACCGCTTCACGCGTTTCCAGGAAATCACCCGCATGATGGCCGAGTCGGTCAACGACGTGGCCACCGTCCAGCGCACGCTGCAGCGCACGCTGGAAACGACCGAAGACGAACTGGCAGCCCAGGCCCGGCTGACCCGCAATCTGCAGGACGACCTGTTGCGTACGCGCATGGTGGAGTTCGAAGGTCTGTCCGAGCGTCTGTACCGTGTGGTGCGACTGGCGGCCAAGGAAACCGGCAAACAGGTGCGCCTGGACATCGTTGGCGGATCGATCGAAGTCGACCGCGGTGTGCTCGACCGGATGACGGCCTCGTTCGAGCACCTGTTGCGCAACTGCGTGTCCCATGGGATCGAGACACCCGAGCGCCGGCAGGCTGCCGGCAAGGAAGCCGCCGGCACCATCGTGGTCGCGGTGCACCAGGAAGGCAATGAAGTCGGCATCGAGTTCCGTGACGACGGTGCCGGTCTGGACCTGCCTCGCATCCGCCAGCGTGCCATCACGATGGGCATGCTGTCGCCGGACGCCACCCCCTCCGATGCGGATCTGGCCAACCTGATCTTCACCCCCGGCTTCTCGACGGCCGACACCGTGACCGAGCTGGCGGGCCGCGGCGTGGGCATGGACGTCGTGCGGTCCGATGTGAACGCCATGGGCGGCCGCATCGAAACCGCCACCACGTCCGGCCAGGGCACGAGCTTCAAGCTGGTGCTGCCGCTGACCACCGCGGTGACGCAGGTCGTGATGCTGCGCTGCGGCGCCGTCACCGTGGGCGTGCCGGCCAACCTGATCGAGATCGTGCGGCGTGGCAGCCCTGACGAACTGGCTCGGGCCTACGAGACTGGCGGCTACTCGCTGGGTGAGCAGGTCGTGCCGTTCTTCTGGCTCGGTGCGCTGCTCCAGTCCAGCGGGCGAGGGCTCGAGACCGGCCGCACACTGCCGGTGATCGTGATCCGAAGCGCGCAACAGCGCATCGCGCTGCACGTCGACGAAGTGCTGGGCAACCAGGAAGTGGTCGTGAAGAACCTCGGGCCGCAACTGTCGCGCCTGCCCGGCCTGGCCGGCATGACGCTGTTGGCCTCGGGTGCCGTGGCCCTGATCTACAACCCGGTGGCCCTGGCCACGGTGTACGGTGAGCAGGCACGGGCCCTGACGGCCCAGGCCATGCAGCCCGCCGCCGAGGCCGCGCGCCAGGCCGAGCTGCGTGCTGCGGCGCAGGCCGCCGCCCAGACACCCACCACGCCGCTGGTGCTGGTGGTCGACGATTCGCTCACCGTGCGGCGTGTCACCCAGCGCCTGCTGGTGCGCGAAGGCTACCGTGTGGCGCTCGCGAAGGACGGTCTCGATGCGCTCGAGCGTCTGGCCGAGGAATTGCCAGCCGTCGTGCTCAGCGACATCGAGATGCCGCGCATGGATGGGTTCGATCTGGTGCGCAACCTGCGCGGTGATGCCCAGCTCAGCCACCTGCCGGTGATCATGATCACCTCGCGCATCGCACAGAAGCACCGTGACTATGCGGCCGAGCTCGGGGTCAACCACTACCTGGGCAAGCCTTACAGCGAAGAAGAGCTGCTGGGCCTGATCGGGCGCTATGCTCGCAGCGAAGCCGTCGCGCAGGTGGCGGCATGAAGCAAGGGAAACACCCCAGGATGCGCCCGCTTTTCGACCGTGACATGCGCAGCCCGGACGGCACAATCGACACATCGACCTCATGACTGCCCCCATGCCCAAGGCCATCGAGCATCTTGCAGCGCTCACCGGTTATCGCGACCGCGACCTGCTGGACGTGACCTTGGCGCATGCCCTGATGGACCTGCTCCATCCGCGCAGCGTGTCGGTGCTGAAGCTGGTCGGCGAAAACGACCATCAGCGCTGGCTGCTGCGCGCGAAGCTGTCGCGTGGTGAAGTGACCCCGGTGTCCGACCCGCCCTGGGTGGCCTTCGACCGCCTGCCCGATCGTGCCTCGATGGCGTTGCACAGCCAGTGCATCGACCGCCAGGCGGTGGTGACCGATGCCGTGTCCCCGCAGTCGCGCCTGGCCCGCACGCTGTTCCCGCTGATGGCCGAAGGCGAGGCCATCGGCGTGATCGAGGTCTGCTCGGACGGGGCCATGGCGCCGTCGATGCAGCGCACCGTCAACAGCATCCTGCGCATCTACCGCAACTTCCACGAGCTGCTCGACTACAGCGAGCGCGACACGCTGACCGGCCTGCTCAATCGCAAGACCTTCGACGAGGCCTTCCTCAAGACGGCTCACCCGATGGCGGTGCCGGCGCCGTCCACGGCCAATGACGAGCGCCGCCATGAGGTCAACGAGGTCAAGCACTGGCTGGGGGTGGTCGACATCGACCACTTCAAGTCGGTGAACGATCGCTTCGGCCACCTGATCGGCGACGAGGTGCTGCTGCTGGTCGCACGCATCCTGCGCAGCACCTTCCGATTTCAGGATCGGCTCTACCGCTTTGGCGGCGAGGAGTTTGTCGTCCTGCTGCGCTGCTCCAGCGAAGAAGATGCGGCGCATGCGTTCGAGCGCCTGCGCGCCAACATGGAAGGGTATGCTTTCCCCCAGGTCGGGCGTGTCACCGCCAGCGTCGGTTTCACCGAAGTGCTGGCCGGCGACGCACCCAGTGCCGCCTTCGAGCGCGCTGACCAGGCGGTCTACTTTGCCAAGCAGAACGGCCGCAACCAGGTCTGCGGCCACGAAGACCTGGTGCGCAAGGGCCTGCTCAAGGACAGCACCAAGGTCGGCGACATCGAACTGTTCTGAACCCTCACGGACGACCGGCCCGCCCCCCGTGCCGGCCCGCACTGGGTGTGTCGGCATGCGCCGGTAACTGTGCGTCGCTAACCGTGCGCCGACGTCAATTTGTTACATTCTGCCTAATCACTTCTTAATCAAGCGCTTGCTTGAACTCGTTAGACTCCGGGTTTCCCCGGGTCCGGCGATCGACGGTGCCGGGACCACCCAGACCTGACCCCGCCACTCATCGTGAACTCCCTGCCGACCGACCCGCAGCACCGCCCCGCAGGGGACATCGACACGGATGACTCCAGTGCGGCCGGCATGCGCGAGGCCGCCACCGACGTGCGTGCACGGCTGCTCCAGGAGGCCACCCGCATCTTTGCCGACAAGGGTTATGCCCGGGCGTCCACGCGCGAGATCTGCCAGGCCGCCGGCGCCAACGTCGCGTCGATCCACTACTACTTCGGCGACAAGCCCAACCTCTATCGCGCGGTGCTGCTCGAGCCGATCGCCCGCATCACCAGCGACTGGCCGGCCGAGGATGACCCGAGCCTGCCGCTGGAAACTGCCATGCGGCACCTGCTGGGCGCCTTTCTGACCCCGATGGTGGCCGGCGGCGACATGCAGTTGCTGCTGCGCATCCACCTGCGCGAGATGATCGAACCCACGCCCATGCTGCGCGACGTCATCGAGCGCAACGTGGTGCCGCACTACCAGGGACTGGTGCAACTGCTGGCCCGCCATTGCGGTGTCGACGAACCGGACGACGACCTGCACCGCCTGGCCTTTGCGGTCACCGCCATGGTCAATGACTACTGCATGTCGCGCGAGTGGATGGAGGCGCTGGCGCCCGGCCTGCTCAGCCGCCCCGATGCCCTGGAGCGCGCGCTCGACAGCGTGGTGGGTTATGCCTGTGCGCTGGTTCACCACGAACGCGCCCGGCGCGGGCGTGACCGCACAGAACCCGCCTGAGCGCTCACCTGCGGACTGCATTGCCTGTTGCCCTCATCCTGGCCCCAAGCCCATCTCCTCATGTCTCAAGCCCTGCGTTCCCTTCAGCCCCTGACCTGGCCGCAACGAGCGAGCCGCCTGAGCCTGGTTGCCGGTGCCCTGCTGCTGGGCGCCTGCGTGAGTCCTCCCCCGGCTGAGCCACCGACCCGGACCGAGGCGCCAGTCTGGTTTGCCCCTCTGCCTCACGGCGGACAGACCGACCGGCTCGCGGCCTGGTGGCAGGACTTCGATGACCCGCTGCTGGCTCGCCTGATCGATCAGGCCCAGGCGGCCCATCCCGGGCTGGCCCAGGCGGCCGCCCGCATCGCCCAGGCGCGCGCCCAGGCCGAGGCGGCTTCCGGTGCACGCTGGCCGGCGCTGGACGCTCGCGGCGGACTGACCCGCAGCCGATCGGAGCTGCCACCGGCCGCCGGCGCGCAGACGACCGCCTCGGCCACGCTCGACGCGGGCTGGGAGATCGACCTGTTCGGCGGCATCGCCCAGGGGGCGCGTGCTGCCCAGGCGCGCGCCCAGGCCAGTGCCGATCAATGGCATGACGCACGCATCAGCCTGGCAGCCGAAGTCGCATCCACCTATGTGGGCCTGCGCGCCTGCGAGGCCGTGCTGGCGGTGTTCGAGCAGGACGCCGCCTCGCTCGGGCAGACGGCCGAGCTCACCCGCCAGAAGGTCAAGGTAGGCTTCGATGCGCCGGCCAATGCGGCCCTGGCCGAGGCCAGCGCGGCCGAGGCAGCCAACCGTGTCGTGGCCCAGCGTGCCGAATGCGACGTGGCCGTCAAGCAGCTCGTTGCGCTCACGGTGCAGCCCGAGGACCGCCTGCGCGAGCAGATGGCCGCCCGCCGCGGGGCCCTGCCTCGTCCGCAGGCCCTGCGCGTGGCGCAGGTGCCGGCCGCCCTGCTGGCGCAGCGACCGGACATCAGTGCCGCCGCACGCGCAGTGGCCGCCGCCTCGGCCGACGTGGGCGTGGCCCAGGCCGATCGCTACCCGCGGCTGAGCCTGTCCGGCACGATCGGACTGGGGGCCGTGCGCGCCGCAGGCCAGACCGTGGACGGGAGCACCTGGTCGTTCGGACCGGGCCTGGTCATTCCGCTGTTCGATGGCGGTCGACGGCAGGCGGCGGTCGATGCCGCTCAGGCACGTTACGACGAGGCGGTGGCCGCCTATCGCGAACGCACCTTGTCTGCCGTGCGCGAGGTGGAGGAGGCGCTGGTCCGGCTGGATGCCGCCGAGCGCCGCGAGGCGGACGCCGTGCGTGCCGCCCAGGGTTTTGCCGAGTTTTTTGCGGCCGCCCAGACGCAATGGCAGGTCGGCACCGGCAGCCTGCTCGACCTGGAACAGGCCCGCCGCACCGCACTCAGCGCGAGCGCCGGACTGATCCAGGTCCAGCGCGAACGGGTGGCGGCCTGGATCACGCTTTACAAGGCCATGGGAGGCGGGTGGCAGTCCACCGATCCGACGCCCGTGGCCGCCGCCTCGATGCGCGCGCCGATCGGCAGCGCGCCCCCTCACTCCCCAACCGCAAGGTGAACCCGATGTCCAAGACCCTGAGCGGGCGCGCGACGCCCATGAAGCTCGTCGCATTGGCCGCTGTCGCTGTGCTCGGCGCCGCAGGCCTGTGGGTGCTGGTGAACAGCAGCCAGGCGGATGCCCAGGCGGCCGACGCACCGGCCGCGGCCGGCAGCGCGCCTGGCGCCGCTGCCACCACCGCCAAGCCGGCGCTCACCGTCACCACCACCCAGGCGCGCCAGGACGAATGGCCGATCATGCTGGGTGCCAATGGCAGCGTGGCAGCCTGGCAGGAGGCAGTGGTCGGTGCCGAGCTGAGCGGCCTGCGCCTGACCGAGGTGCTCGTCAATGTGGGTGACCGCGTGCGGCGCGGCCAGGTGCTCGCGCGCCTGTCGGCTGACACCGTCCAGGCCGAACTCGCCCAGACCCGGGCCGCACTGGCCGAGGCTCGTGCCGCGCTGGCGGAGGCGCAGGCCAATGCCGAACGGGCCCGCCAGCTGCAGACCACGGGCGCGATCAGCGCGCAGCAGATCAACCAGTACCTGACCGCCGAGCAGACGGCTCGCGCCCGCGTCGAGGCCCAGACCGCCCGCACGAAGGCCGATGAGCTGCGCCTGAGCCAGACCCGTATCGTGGCGCCCGACGACGGCATCATCTCGGGCCGTGTCGCCACGGTGGGCTCCATCGTCCAGCCCGGGAGCGAACTGTTTCGCCTGATCCGCGGCGGCCGGCTCGAATGGCGGGCCGAGGTGCCGGCCGCCGACATCGGCCGCATCCAGCCCGGCATGACGGCCGTGCTGCTGCATGCCGACGGCAGCCGCGAGCAGGCGCGGGTCCGCACGGTCGCGCCGACGGTCGACCCGCAGACGCGCAACGGCATCGTCTATGTCGACCTGGCCGCGGGCAGTGCGGCGCGTGCCGGCATGTTCGCGCGCGGCGAGATCGAGCTCGGCCGCGCCCGTGCGCTCACGCTGCCGCAGTCGGCCGTGGTGCTGCGCGACGGCTTCAGCTATGCCTTCCGGGTCGGTGCCGACTCCCGCATCGCCCAGATCAAGCTGAACACCGGACGCCGCCAGGGCGACCGCATCGAGATCACCGGTGGCCTGGCGCCCGATGCGCCGGTGGTGGCGGCCGGCGGCGGTTTCCTCGCCGATGGTGATCTGGTGCGTGTCGTGCAGGCCCCGGCGCCCGCGACGGCCGCAGCGGCCACCCCTGCGCAGCGTTGATCGACCGGAGCGCCCCCATGAACTTCAACGTTTCGTCCTGGTCGATCCGCAACCCCACGCCCGCGATCCTGCTGTTCATCATGCTCACGCTGATGGGCCTGATGGGGTTCCGGGCGATGAAGATCCAGAACTTCCCGGACATCGACCTGCCCATGGTCACCATCACGGCGTCGCTGCCCGGCGCGTCGCCGTCGCAGCTCGAGACCGAGGTGGCGCGCAAGATCGAGAACTCGGTCGCGACCATCCAGGGCGTCAAGCACATCTACACCAACCTGCAGGACGGCACCGCCGTGCTGACGGTGGAGTTCCGGCTCGAAAAGCCCACCCAGGAGGCGGTCGACGACGTGCGCGATGCGGTCTCCCGCGTGCGCTCCGACCTGCCGGGCGACCTGCGCGACCCGATCATCCAGAAGGTCGACCTGGCCGGCACACCGATCCTGACCTACACGGTGGCCTCCGAGCGGATGGACGACGAGGCGCTGAGCTGGTTTGTCGACAACCAGGTCACCAAGCGCATGCTGGCCGTGCCGGGCGTGGGCCAGGTCACCCGCGTGGGCGGCGTGACGCGGGAGGTGCGGGTCGAACTCGACCCGGCGCGCCTGCTGGCGCTCAATGCCACCGCAGCCGACATCTCGCGCCAGCTACGGCAGATCCAGCAGGAAGCCTCGGGTGGGCGGGCCGATGTGGGCGGCGCCGAACAGTCGGTGCGCACCATCGCGACCGTGGCCTCGGCCGAGGAGCTGGCCGCCCTGGAAATCACGCTGAGCGACGGGCGTCGCGTGCGGCTCGATCAGGTGGCCCGTGTCAGCGACACCGTGGCCGAGCGTCGTTCGGCTGCGCTGCTCGACGGCAAGCCGGTCGTGGGTTTCGAGATCGTGCGCTCGCGTGGCGCCGGCGAGATCGACGTGACCGACGGGGTGCGCGCCGCGCTCGACAAGCTCAAGGCCGAACACCCCGAGATCACCGTCACCGAGGCCTTCAACTTTGTCGATCCGGTGCAGGAGAACTACGACGGCTCGCTGTACCTGCTGTACGAAGGCGCGGCGCTGGCCGTGCTCGTGGTCTGGCTGTTCCTGCGCGACTGGCGGGCCACCTTCGTGTCGGCCACGGCGCTGCCCCTGTCGGCCATTCCGGCGTTTGCGCTGATGCACTGGTTCGGCTTCACGATCAATGTCGTGACGCTGCTCAGCCTGTCGCTGGTGGTGGGCATCCTGGTCGACGATGCGATCGTCGAGATCGAGAACATCATGCGCCACCTGCGCATGGGCAAGACCCCCTACGAGGCGGCGATGGAAGCGGCCGACGAGATCGGCCTGGCGGTCATCGCCACGACCTTCACGCTGATCGCGGTGTTCCTGCCTACCGCCTTCATGAGCGGCGTGGCCGGCAAGTTTTTCGTGCAGTTCGGCTGGACGGCGGCGATCGCCGTGTTCTTTTCACTGGTCGTGGCGCGCATGCTCACGCCGATGATGGCGGCCTACATCCTCAAGCCGCTGGTGCATGAAGAACGCGAACCCCGCTGGATCGTGACCTACCTGGGCTGGGCCCGCTGGTGCCTGCAGCATCGCTGGTGGACGCTGCTGGCCACGGCGGTGTTCTTCTTCGGCTCGTTTGCGCTGGTGCCGCTGCTGCCCACCGGCTTCATCCCGCCCGACGACCTGTCGCAGACCCAGGTCACCGTGACCCTGCCACCGGGCAGCACCTTCAAGGAGACCTACACGCTGGCCGAGCAGGCCCGCGAGATCGTCCAGAAGAACCCGCACGTCAAGATGGTCTACACCGCGATCGGCGGCGGCAGCGCCGGCTCCGACCCGTTTGCGCCGGCCGGCGCGGCCGATGTGCGCAAGGCGGTGCTGACCATCAACATGACGCACCGTTCGGACCGTCCGGGGTTGAGCAAACAGGACATCGAAGACCAGTTCCGCCAGGCGCTGACCGTGCTGCCGGGCGCGCGCGTGAAGGTCGGCCTGGGGGCGTCGAGCGAGAAGTACGTGCTCGTGCTGGCGGGTGAGGACGGCCGCGTGCTGGCCGAACATGCCGCCAAGGTCGAACGCGAACTGCGCACGCTGCCGGGCATCGGTGCGGTCACCTCCACGGCGAGCCTGGTGCGACCCGAGCTGATCGTGCGGCCCGACTTCGCCCGTGCGGCCGACCTGGGCGTGACCTCCTCGGCCATTGCCGACACGCTGCGCATCGCCACGGCCGGCGACTATGACCAGGGTCTGGCCAAGCTCAACCTGAGCCAGCGTCAGGTGCCGGTGGTCGTGAAGCTCAAGGACGACGCGCGCCAGGACCTCGACCTGCTGGCACGCCTGCCGGTGCCGGGCGCGCGCGGTCCGGTGCCGCTGTCCAACGTGGCCAGCCTGGCCATCGAAAGCGGCCCGGCCGAGATCGCCCGCTACGACCGCCTGCGCAACGTCAACTTCGAGATCGAGCTCAACCAGCAGCCGCTGGGCGAGGTCGAGGCCCGGGCGCTGGCGCTGCCCAGCCTGAGCAACCTGCCGCCGGGCGTGATCCAGACCTCGGTGGGCGACGCCGAGGCCATGGGGGAGCTGTTCGAGAGTTTCGGCCTGGCGATGCTGACCGGCGTGGCCTGCATCTACATCGTGCTGGTCCTGCTGTTCAAGGACTTCGTCCAGCCCGCGACCATCCTGGTGGCGCTGGTGCTGTCGATCCCCGGGGCGTTCCTGGCACTGTTCATCACCAACAGCGCCTTGTCCATGCCCTCGATGATCGGGCTGATCATGCTGATGGGCATTGCCACCAAGAACTCCATCCTGCTGATCGACTACGTGATCCTGGCCCGCCGCGACCACGGGCTCGACCGCTGGGAGGCCTTGATGGACGCCTGCCGCAAGCGTGCCCGCCCCATCGTGATGACCACCATCGCGATGGGCGCCGGCATGATGCCCATTGCACTGGGCATCGGCGTGGACCCGAGCTTCCGTGCCCCGATGGCGATCGTCGTGATCGGTGGCCTGATCACCTCGACCTTCCTGAGCCTGCTGGTCATTCCGGTGGTGTTCACGTTTGTCGATGACCTGGTCCAGTGGTTGTGGCGCAGGATGCGCCGCAACCGCCCGTCAGCCCCGGCCGCATCAGCCGCATCAGCCGCATCAGCCGCAGCGCTGCCCACGCTGGCCCCCGGTTCACCCGCCCAAGGAGATGCCCGATGACGGTTTCACTGTCACGCCGCCGCGCCTGTTCCACGTTGGCCCTGGCCGCGCTGGCCGCAGCCACCCCCTGGTCGGTCTGGGCCCAGGGCGACACCGAGCCCTTCGAGGTCAATGACTTCGACTGGCTCGACCCGCGTCGCCAGCGGCCTGTGCCGGTGCGCCTGTACTGGCCGGCCGGGCTGGCGGCCGACGCGAGGGTGCCGCTGGTGGTGTTCTCGCACGGCATTGGGGGCTCGCGGCGCGGCTACAGCTACCTGGGCAGCCACTGGGCGTCGCATGGCTATGCCAGCCTGCACCTGCAGCACGTCGGCAGCGACCGCAGCCTGTGGAGCGGCAATGTCTTCAGCCTGGTCGGCCGCCTGCAGAATGCCGCCCGCGAGGCCGAGGCCCTGGACCGCGTGCACGACCTGCGCTTTGCGCTCGACCACCTGTTGGCCAGCCCGCTGGGCGAACGCATCGACGCCCTGCGCATCGTGGCGGCCGGCCATTCCTATGGCGCCAACACCACGCTGCTGGCCATCGGGGCGCGTGTCGAGCGTGACGGCCAGGCGCTGGACCTGCGTGACCCGCGCATCGCGGCGGCCGTGCTCATCTCGGCGCCACCGTTTTATGGTGAAAGCGACACCGCGGCCATCCTGCGCCATGTCGAGGTGCCTACCCTGCACATTACCGCCACCGAAGACGTGATCCGCATTCCGGGCTACTACTCGGCCGCCAGCGACCGGGTGGCCGTGTACGAGCACATCGGCGGGCCGCGCAAGCTGCTGGCGATGTTCGAGGGTGGGTCACACAGCATCTTCACTGACCGGGCCGGCACCGGCGGCGCCGGGCTGAACCCGCGGGTGAAGTCCGCCACACGGGAGCTGGCGCTCGCGTTCTTCCGCAATGTGTTCGAAGGCGACGCCAGCGGGCTCACCCACTGGAGCACCCGCTGGCGCGACATCGTTGCCCGCTTCGAGGCCGCGGGCGGTTGAGGCTTGATCGTCAGGGGTTGTCGGCCGTCTTGCGTGATGACCCCGGGGCGTCCTTCGCCGGTGTCTTGCCAGGCGACTTGACCACCGCATAACGCTCCAGCGTGCGCTGGCGCGCCTGGTCGTGCTGCACGATCGGCGCCGGATAGTTGCGGCCGAGCTCCACCCCGGCGGCCTGCAGTTCGGCCGGCCCGGCCAGCCACGGGGCATGGATCGAGCGGTCGCTCAATGCGGCCAGCTGGGGCAGGTAGCGCCGGATGAACTTGCCCGAGGCGTCGAACTTCTCGCTCTGGCTGACCGGGTTGAAGATGCGGAAGTAGGGCTGCGCGTCGCAGCCGCTGGACGATGCCCATTGCCAGCCGCCATTGTTGGCGGCGAGATCAAAGTCGTTCAGGTGCCGGGCAAAGTAGCGCTCGCCCCAGCGCCAGTCGATGCCCAGGTCCTTCACCAGGAAGCTGGCCACCACCATGCGCAGCCGGTTGTGCATGTAGCCGGTCTGGTTGATCTGCAGCATCGCCGCGTCCACCAGCGGGTAGCCGGTGCGCCCCTCGCACCAGGCCTCGAACAGCGCCTGCGCGGGCTTGCCGTGCTCCCAGCGGATCTGGTCGTACTCGGGCTTGTAGCTGCGCTCCACCACATGCGGATGGTGATGCAGGATCTGGTGATAGAAGTCGCGCCACACCAGCTCGGACAGCCAGACCTCGGCACCGCGTGAGCCCGCGCGGGCACGGTCCCAGGCCTCGCGCACCAGATGGCGGATCGACACCGTGCCGAAGCGCAGGTGGACCGACAGGTAGCTCGGCCCCTTCACCGCAGGAAAGTCGCGCGTGTCGGCATAGCGGTCGATGCGTTCGATGAAGTCCTCCAGCAGCCCCTGGGCGCCGCTCATGCCGGTGGGGATCTTCAGCTCGCGCAGGTTGCTCGGGCTGAAACCGATGTCCTCCAGCGTCGGCACCGGCCGCATCCGTTGCGCCGGCCGTGGTGCGAGTGCCGCAGCGTAGCGGGCCACCGGGTAGGCCTTGACGTAGTAGGGCGCGAGCTTCTTCTGCCACGCATTGCGGTAGGGCGTGAACACCCCGTAGGCCGTGCCCGCGCCGGTGAGCACCTCGTCGGTCTCGAAGATGACCTGGTCCTTGGCCGTGTGCAGGGCAATGCCGGCCTCGGCCAGCGTGCCCCGTGCACGGGCATCCCGGGCGCGGGCCGCGGGTTCGTAGTCGTGGTTGGTGTAGACGGCCTGCACGTGCAGTTCACGTGCCAGCGCGGTGACCTCGGCCACGGCCTCGCCATGGCACACGATCAGGCCGGTGCCGTGGTGGCCATGCGACTCGCCCAGCGCCTGCAAGGCCGCGTCCAGTTCCACCAGCGACTCGCGGATGAATTCCACCCGCCGGTCCACACGGGGCAGCTCATCGAGGATGGCGGTGTCGAACACGAACACGCACCACACCCGGCGCGCGGCCTTGAGCGCGTGATAGAGCGCCGCGTGGTCATGGCTGCGCAGGTCGCGGCGGAACCAGACCAGGGCCGAATCGAGGATTTTCTCCATGGGTGCGATGGTGGCAGAGGAATAGAATTCATGCATGTCCGCGCACGAAAGCATCAATCTCACCAACCAGTTCCTGATCGCCATGCCGGGCATGGCCGACGACAACTTCGCCGGCTCGGTGATCTACCTGTGCGAGCACACCGAAAAGGGTGCGCTGGGGCTGGTGATCAACAAGCCGATCGACATCAAGCTGCGCAACCTGTTCGAGAAGGTCGAACTCACGCTCGACCGCGAAGACCTGGCCGAGGAGCCGGTGTTTTTCGGCGGTCCGGTGCAGACCGAACGGGGTTTCGTGCTGCACGAGCAGCTTGATGGTGAGGGCGGTCACTACACCTCGTCGCTGCGCATCCCTGGCGGACTGGAGATGACCACCAGCAAGGACGTGCTCGAGGCCCTGTCCCACGGCGCGGGTCCGCGCAAGGTGCTGGTCACCCTGGGCTACAGCGGCTGGAGCGCAGGTCAGCTCGAAGACGAGATCGCCCGCAACGGCTGGCTGACGGTCGCGGCAGAGCCTTCTATCATTTTCGACACCCCGATTGAACATCGCTATGACCGTGCCTTGTCGCTGCTGGGCATCGATCCCGGCATGCTGATGCAGGACGCGGGGCACGCATGACGCAGGGCCGGCCACCTCGCCACCGCGGGCGGGGCAGGGCAGTGCACGACCTGCACGGTGGTGCACGATGACACCCGCGCGCTCCTACCTGGCGTTCGACTACGGGCAGCGTCGTGTGGGTGTGGCCACGGCCAACACCGTCACGGCCACGCCACAGCCGCTGCGTACCATCGCGGCCGAAGGCGAGGCGCGCTTCGAGGCCATCGGCCGCTTGATTGCCGAATGGCAACCCGATGCGCTGGTGATCGGCGTACCCTTTCACCCCGATGGTGCGGCGCATGACAACACCGCACGGGCCCGTCGATTCGGGCGGCAACTGCATGGCCGTTTCGGACTCCCGGTGCGTGAGGTGGACGAGCGCTACACGACCACCGAGGCCCAGGCCCGCGGGGCAGTCGACGCCGATGCCGGTGCCGCCTGCATCATCCTCGAGCAGTTCCTGAGCAGCACACGTTCCGAAAGCCCGACATGACCACCCTGCACCTCGACGCGGAAGCCCTCTACCTCGATCTCAAGCGCGGCATGCCGGCCCTGCTGCGGCCCGACAGCGTGCTGGTGGGGATCTGGTCCGGCGGGGCCTGGCTGGCCGAGCGCCTGCAGCGCGACCTGGCCCTGCCCGGCGAACACGGCGTGATCTCCAGCGCCCTGCACCGGGACGACTTCGGATCGCGCGGCCTCTCCGGCGCGGCCGATCACACGCGCCTGCCTTTTGACATCAAGGACCGGCACATCGTGCTGATCGACGACGTGCTCTACACCGGCCGCACCACGCGCGCCGTGCTCAACGAACTGTTCGATTTCGGCCGGCCGGCGAGCGTGACGCTGGCCGTGCTGGTCGACCGCGGCGGACGCGAGCTGCCGATCGAGCCGGCGCTGTCCGCGGCGCGCATGTCGCTGCCGCCCACCCAGCGCCTGTCGCTTGCGCGCAGCGCCGACGGCCACTTCAGTTTCGACATCAAAACCGTCCAGCTCTGAGAAGGTGTGAACGAACCCGCCATGCCCGCTCAATCCCCCCGGACGCACCAGCTCGGCGTTGCAAATGCGCGCCGTAGCCCGAGCTACGGCTGTGCTTTGCGCCTTGACCCGGCACGCCCGGGTGGCCTGCTCGGCCACGCCGGATTCATTCACACCTTCTGAGCCTGCTCGCTCGACGGACCCCACAGGCCAGCCAAAGAGACCGCGATGCTCTACAAGCGCAACCCGCAACTCAACAAGCACGGTGAACTCATCCACCTGCTTTCCATCGAGGGCCTGCCGCGCCCGGTGATCCACCAGATCCTCGACACGGCCGAGACCTTTCTGTCCGTCAATGACCGCGAGGTCAAGAAGGTGCCGCTGCTGCGCGGCAAGAGCCTGTTCAACCTGTTCTTCGAGAACAGCACGCGCACGCGCACCACCTTCGAGATCGCGGCCAAGCGGCTGTCGGCCGACGTCATCAACCTGGACATCGCCCGCTCGTCGACCGCCAAGGGTGAAAGCCTGCTCGACACCATTGCCAACCTGAGTGCGATGCATGCCGACATGTTTGTCGTGCGGCACAGCGAAAGCGGCGCTCCCTACCTGATCGCCCAGCACTGCGCGCCCCATGTGCATGTGGTCAATGCCGGCGACGGCCGCCATGCCCACCCCACCCAGGGGCTGCTGGACATGTACACGATCCGCCACTACAAGCGCGACTTCACCAACCTGAGCGTGGCCATCGTGGGCGACATCGTGCACTCGCGCGTCGCCCGCTCGGACATCCATGCCCTGTCCATCCTGGGCGTGCCGGACATCCGGGCGGTCGGCCCCAAGACGCTGGTGCCGGGTGACCTGCGCGAGATGGGGGTGCGGGTGTGCCACGACATGAAGGAAGGCATCCGCGATGCCGACGTCGTCATCATGCTGCGCCTGCAGAATGAACGCATGAGCGGCGCGATGCTGCCCAGCGCCGGCGAGTTCTTCAAGAACTTCGGCCTGACCGAAGAGAAGCTGGCGCTGGCCAGACCCGACGCCATCGTGATGCACCCCGGGCCCATCAACCGCGGTGTCGAGATCGACTCCGCCGTGGCCGATGGCAAGCAGAGCGTCATCCTGCCGCAGGTCACCTTCGGCATCGCCGTGCGCATGGCGGTGATGTCCATCATCGCCGGGAACGAAGCATGAAGATCCTGATCCGCAACGGCCGACTGATCGATCCGGCCACCCAGACCGACCGCCTCGGCGACGTGGCCATTGCTGCCGGGCGCATCGTCTCCCTTGGTGCGGTGAGCCCCGACTTCCAGCCCAATCGGGTGATCGAGGCGCGCGGCATGGTGGTCGCCCCCGGCCTGGTCGACCTGGCCGCACGGCTGCGCGAGCCCGGCCACGAACACGAAGGCATGCTCGAGAGCGAGATGGCCGCGGCCGTGGCTGGCGGCGTGACCAGCCTGGTCTGCCCGCCCGACACCGACCCGCCGCTGGACGAGCCGGGCCTGGTGGAGATGCTCAAGTTCCGCGCCCGCAACCTCAACCAGTCGCGCCTGTACGCGCTGGGGGCGCTGACGCGCGGCCTGGGCGGCGAAACGCTGACCGAAATGGCCGAGCTCACCGAGGCGGGCTGCGTGGGCTTCTCGCAGGCCGAGGTCGCGATCCGCGACACCCTGGTGCTGCAGCGTGCACTGCAGTACGCCTCGACCTTCGGCTACACCGTTTGGCTGCGCCCGCAGGACCCTCACCTGGGCCGGGGCGTGGCGGCCAGCGGGTCGGTGGCCACCCGCATGGGCCTGTCGGGGGTGCCGGTGATTGCCGAGACCATCGCGCTGCACACCATCTTCGAGCTGATGCGGGCCACCGGCGCGCGGGTGCACCTGTGCCGCCTGAGCAGCGCTGCCGGCATCGAACTCGTGCGCGCGGCCAAGCGCGAGGGGCTGCCGGTCACCTGCGACGTGAGCGTCAACCACCTGCACCTGACCGACATCGACATCGGCTACTTCAATGCCGACATGCGTCTGACCCCGCCGCTGCGCCAGCAGCGCGACCGCGATGCCATCCGTGCCGGGCTGGCCGACGGCACCATCGACGCCCTCGTGAGCGACCACACCCCGGTCGACGAAGACCAGAAGGCGCTGCCGTTCGGCGAAGCCGAGCCGGGTGCCACCGGACTGGAGCTGCTGCTGAGCCTGGCCCTGAAGTGGGGCGAGGAGAGCGGTGCCGGTCTGATGCGGGCCCTGGCGGTCGTCACCAGCGAGCCGGTGCGGGTGCTGGGCGATGCGCTGGGTTCACTGGCGTCGAGCACTGGCCGCCTGGTCGAAGGGGGTGTGGCCGACCTGTGCCTGTTCGACCCGGCCGCGCGCTGGCAGGTGGCGCCCGCTGCACTGCGCAGCCAGGGCAAGCACAGCCCGTTCAGCGGCCTGGAACTGCCCGGCCAGGTGCGCTGCACCATCGTGGCCGGTGGCGTGGCCTACGAGACCACCGGCGCCGATCTGCTGGCCACGGTGATCTGAGTGCAGGCGCTGCGTGGGGCCTGGCGGCTCACGCGCGTGCTGCTGCACGTGCTGCATGGCCTGGCGATCGTGCTGCTGCGCTTTGGCCGGCTCGACGCCACGCAACGCCGCGAGCGGGTGCGGTGGTGGTCACAGCGCATGCTGGCCGTGCTCGACGTCGGCCTGATCGCCGAAGGCAGCCCGCGTCCGGGCGCGAAGCTGTTTGTGGCCAATCACATCTCGTGGCTGGACATCGTGGCCATCAACGCGGTGGCGCCAGCCCGCTTCGTGTCCAAGGCCGAGGTGCGGCACTGGCCGCTGCTGCGCCGTCTGGTGGATGCGGCCGACACGCTCTACATCGAGCGTGAACGTCGGCGCGATGCGTTGCGTGTGGTGCACCAGGTGGCCGAGGCGCTGCAGGCGGGTGACACCGTGGCGGTCTTTCCCGAAGGCACCACCGGCGACGGGCATGCGCTGCTGCCTTTCCACGCCAACATCCTGCAGGCCGCGATTGCCACCGAAACGCCGGTGCAGCCGATTGCACTGCGCTATGCCGATGCCACCCATGCGATCAGCCCGGCCGTGGCCTATGTGGGCGACACGACCCTGGTTCAGTCACTGTGGTGGGTCGCCTGCGCACGGGGCCTGACGGTGAGGGTGTCCATGCTGAGCGCCGAAGGCACCCGCCACCTCGATCGCCGCGCGCTGGCCGAGCGGGTGCGCGGGCAGATCGACGAGCACCTGGCGCAGGTCTGAATCAGGGCTGCGGGACGGCGCGCCCGTCCCGCACGCCTGCTCAGGCCTTGCCCTGGCTGGCCACCGCAGCAGCGGCGCGCGCCGCGGCTTCGGCATCGCCGAGGTAATAGCTGCGGATCGGCTTCAGGTCGGCATCGAGTTCATACACCAGCGGAATGCCGTTGGGGATGTTCAGGCCGACGATGTCGCTGTCGGAGATGTTGTCCAGGTACTTCACGAGGGCACGGATGCTGTTGCCGTGCGCCGCCACGACGATGCGCTTGCCCGACTTGATGGCCGGGGCGATCGAGTCGTTCCAGAACGGCAGCACGCGCGCGACGGTGTCCTTCAGGCATTCGGTCAGCGGCACGTCCTCGGGCTTGAGGCGGGCATAACGCGGGTCGCTGCGCTCACAGCGCGGGTCGGTCGGCTCCAGCGCAGGTGGCGGCGTGTCGTAGCTGCGGCGCCAGATCAGCACCTGCTCGTCGCCGTACTGCTTGGCCATGTCGGCCTTGTTCAGGCCCTGCAGCGCGCCGTAGTGGCGCTCGTTCAGGCGCCAGGAATGCACCACCGGCAGCCAGGTGCGGTCCATCTGGTCGAGCGTGTGCCACAGCGTCCAGATGGCGCGCTTGAGCACCGAGGTGTAGGCGACGTCGAAGTCGTAGCCGCCTTCCTTCAGCAGGCGGCCGGCCTGCTTGGCCTGCTCCACGCCCGTGGCGGTGAGATCGACATCCGTCCAGCCGGTGAAGCGGTTTTCCAGGTTCCAGGTGGACTCACCGTGACGGATGAGGACGAGCTTGTACATGCACGATCTCCTTGCAGGGGGCTTGGGCGAAACCGTAAATTTTATAATCCGCGCCCGTTACACCCGCAGATCAAGCTGCACACCCCCCCAACCAACCGCGGACGCCCACGTGAAGTTCTTCATCGACAACTGGTTTCTCATCCTCGTCGCCTTCGTCTCCGGCGGTCTGCTGGTCTGGCCGCTGGTGGCTCGTGGGCCGCGCGCCGGCTCGGTCGGAGCCAACGAGGCAGTCCGTCTGATCAACCGCGAGAAGGCCGTGGTCATCGACGTCAGCGAGCCCGCGGAATATGCGGCCGGCCACATCGTCGGCGCTCGCAACATTCCCTTCGACAAGCTCGAATCGAGCCCGCAACTGCCGAGCAACAAGGCCCTGCCGCTGATCCTGGTATGTGCCAACGGCGGGCGCTCCGGCCGGGCCATGGGTACCCTTCGCAAGCTCGGGTACGAAAACGCACGGCCACTGGCCGGCGGCCTGGCAGCGTGGCGCGAAGCCAATCTGCCGGTCGAAAAATCGGCTTGAGCCGGCCCTTGTGCCGTGTCCCGTGACCGCCCTCGCCAGCCAGACCGACCGGATATCGCCATGCAGACCGTGAAGATGTACACCACCCAGGTGTGCCCGTATTGCCACCGTGCCAAGCAGCTGCTGATGCAGCGCGGCGTCCAGCATATCGAGGAGATCCGTGTGGATCTGCAGCCCGAGGAACGCCAGCGCATGATGGACCTCACCGGCCGGCGTACCGTGCCGCAGATCTTCGTCGGCGACACCCATGTCGGCGGTTGCGACGACCTGTACGCGCTGGACCAGCGCGGGGGGCTCGTGCCGCTGCTCAGCGGCCAGACCAGCGGGGCGTGAGCCGCATCGTCGGGGCGCGTGCGCCCTCGTAGATAATCCCCGCTGCAGCCCGCAACACTTCGGTTGCGGGCTTTTCCGTTTCAAGGACGACAACATCATGGCCGAACAAGACCTGACCCCCGTGTTCCAGATTCAGCGTGTCTACCTGAAGGACCTGTCGCTGGAGCAGCCCAATTCGCCCCAGATCCTGCTCGAGCAGGAGCAGCCCCAGGTCGACATCAACCTCGGCCTCGAAGCCCAGCCCGTGGCCGACGGCATGTTCGAAGTGGCGGTGACCGCCACCGTGACGACCCGCATCAAGGACAAGACCCTGTTCCTGGTCGAGGCCAAGCAGGCCGGCATCTTCGAACTGCGCAACATCCCCGACGAGCAGATCAACCCCATCATCGGCATCGCCTGCCCGCAGATCGTCTACCCCTACCTGCGTGCGTCGGTGGCCGACATCATCACCCGTGCAGGCTTCCCGCCGGTGCATCTGGCCGAAGTGAACTTCCAGGCCATGTACGAAGCCCAGCAGCAGGAGCAGATGGGCGGCAACGGCGCCTCGCCGATCATCACCAGCGCCTGATCTCGCCACGGCACCCCGATGAACATCACGGTTCTCGGGGCCGGTGCCTGGGGCACCGCCCTGGCCATCAGCGCCGCGGCGCGTCATCCGACCCTGCTGTGGGCGCGCAATGCGACGCAGGTCGCGGACATGCAGCGCAGCGGCCGCAATGAACGCTATCTGCCCGAGGTGACCCTGCCGGCCGGGCTGACGCTCGAGGCCGACCTGGCGACGGCGCTGCGCCATGCGGCATCGGGCCTGCTGATCATCGCCACGCCCATGGCGGCGTTGCGCACGATGCTGTCGCAACTCCCCGCCGGCGCACGCGTGTTCTGGCTGTGCAAGGGCTTCGAGGCGGGCACCGGACGGCTGGGCCACGAAGTGGCTCGCGACGTTGCACCGCAGGCGGCGGTGGGTGTGCTGTCCGGCCCGAGCTTTGCGCTCGAAGTGGCTCGCGGCCAGCCGACCGCCCTGGTGGCCGCCAGCAGCAGCGAAGGCCTGGGTGAGGCGGCCGTCGACGCACTGCACGGCGACAACCTGCGCATCTACACCTCCAGCGATCCGGTGGGGGTCGAGGTGGGCGGCGCCGTCAAGAACGTGATGGCGATCGCCACCGGCATTGCCGACGGCATGGGCCTGGGCCTGAATGCGCGCGCCGCACTGATCACCCGTGGCCTGGCCGAGATGACCCGTCTGGGCATGGCCCTGGGCGCGCGTACCGAAACCTTCATGGGGCTCAGCGGCCTGGGCGACCTGGTGCTGACGGCCACCGGCGACCTGTCGCGCAACCGGCAGGTCGGCCTGCAGCTGGCGCAGGGCCTGGCCTTGCCGCACATCCTGGCGCAGCTTGGACACGTGGCCGAGGGCGTCTACAGCGCGGCCACCGTGCTGGCACGCGCTCGCGCCTGTGGGGTGGACATGCCCATCACCCAGGCGGTGGTGAGTGTGCTCGACGGGCAGTGCTCGCCACGCGAGGCACTGGCACGCCTGATGGGCCGTGACGCCCGGGCTGAGTGAACCATGCGTGCGCACCGTCTGCGCCCGCTGACGCATGCTGACATCCGCACCCTGAACGGGGTGCTTCCACCCACCACGCAGAGGACCGCATGAACCGCCGACACCTGCTCAAGACCGCCGCTGCCGGCCTGGCCCTCGGGGCCGTTCCGGCCTGGGCTCAGACCGCCTGGCCCGCACGCCCCATCAAGCTGGTCGTGCCGTTTCCGGCCGGCACCTCGCCTGACCTGATCGCGCGCATGGTGGCCGAGCCGCTGGCCGCTGCGCTGGGTCAGTCGATCGTCATCGACAACCGACCCGGGGCCGGGGGCAACATCGGCACCGGCGTGGTCGCCAAGGCCGAGCCGGACGGCTACACCTTCCTCTTCACCATCCAGGGCCCGCTTGTCACCGCGCCGCTGCTGAGCCGCAGCCTGCCCTATGACCCGCTGAAGGACCTCGCCCCGGTGAGCCTGGTGGCCACCAGCCCGAACGTGCTGGTCGTCGATCCGCGTCTGGGCGTCAGCACCGTGGCCGACTTCGTGCGGGTGGCCAAGGAGCGTCGGGGCCAGCTCAACTACGGTTCGGTGGGCAACGGCAGCGCGGCCCACCTGGCGATGGAGCTGTTCAAGGCCCGTGCCGGGCTGGACATCGTCCACGTGCCGTACCAGGGCTTTCCGCAGGTGGTCAACGCCATCCTGGCAGGCCAGGTGCAGGCCGGGTTCATGGTGCCGGGCATCGCGATGGGCCAGGTGCGCGCCGGCAAGCTCAAGGCCCTGGGTGTCACCACCCTGGGCCGCAGCGGGGCATTGCCGGACATCCCGACCTTCGTCGACCAGGGCTACGCCGGTTTCGAGGCGATCTCCTGGCAGGCGGTGCTGGCACCGGCCGGCACGCCGCAGCCCATCATCGACCGCGTGAGCCGCGAACTGGTGCGCATCATCAAGAGCGATGAGGTGCGCACCCGCATGCTGGGCCAGTACTTCAGCGCGGCCGGTACGGCGCCCGCAGGCCTGTCCAACCTGATGCGCTCCGAACGCGACAACTGGGCGAAGGTGATCAGGACGGCGGGCGTGCAGCCGGAGTAGCGGGTGTTGGCGTCGCTGCGGCCGGCGGCGGCACGATGGCGCGCCGCTGGGCATCCGCCAGCCCGACCAGCAGGGCTCGGCCATCCGGCGCCACCCTGAACTCGCCGAAGCGCGCGGCGGCCCAGTGCTCGCCCGTGCCTTCACGGAAGAACCACGCATCGGTCACGACCGCCCAGCGCCCGCCGCGCGGCGTGAGCTCGAACACCAGGTCCTGGCCCGGCGATTCCCCGGGTTCGAGCACCCGGTGCAAGGTCGCCACCCCATGTTCGTCGACCCGTGCGGCCACCCGCGGACGGCGTGGGCCCTCGTGGCGCGCAAGTTCTTCGTCCAGCGTGCGCGAGAACACGAAGTTCAGCGTCATGTAGTCGCCCTGCATCAACGAGCGGGGGTCGACCGGGCCCAGCGGCAGGTAGATGCGCCGCCCGTCGCGGATCAGGGTTTCCTTCTGCCAGATGCCGGTGTTCACCAGGCCCAGCGTGGCCACCACGGCCAGGGCGATCCACAGCGTGGCCAGTGGATGGGCCGGGGCGGGTGCGGCGTGTGCCGCCGGTGCCGAGGCCCGGTGCGCCCAGGCGGCCAGTGCGGCCATCAGCAGGCCTGCGCCGGCCAGCACGGCCGCCTTGGTGGCCAGGTCCCAGTGCAGGTTGTAGTAGATCGCGCCGACGATCCACGCGCAGGCCAGCGCAGCGCATGCAGCCTGCCAGTGGCGGTGCGTCACGAGCGAGACCATCACCACGGCCAGTGCAACCCCGAGCGGCGGCATGAAGGCCGCCAGCGCGCTCAAGACAAGGCACAGGCACAGGACCGGGGGCCGCCGCAGCACGGGCCAGCGCTGCGCCGCCCAGGCCCACGCGGCCGCAATGGCCACCACCGAGGCGGCGCGCCACAGCAGTGGCCACCAGGGCAGGTCCCCGCTGCGCGGAGCGCGCGCCAGGCTCATGCCCGAGGCATCGTCCATGCCGATCACGGCCCCCACCCACATGGTCATGCCGGCCGTCAGCGCCAGCCACGCCAGGCTGGTGAGCAACCAGCCTGACAGCACATGCTCGAGCGCCAGCGCCAGGTCCCAGCGCGTCAGTTGAGCCTGCAGCCACAGCGCCAGCGCCCAGGCCGCGAGCATGGCCACCGGCACCAGCGGAAACCAGCCCGACAGCACACGGAACTGGTTGGCGCCGATCGTGGCCACGGCCAGTAGCCCGGCCGCCGCAGCCCCCAGGATGGCGCCGACCCAGCCGATCCGCACGATCAGCGCCAGGCCCACGGTCGCGATCGCGGCCAGTGCGGCGCCGGCATCGGTGTCGAAGTCGCGCACCAGCGCAAACACCAGCAGGCCCTGGCCAATGAGCAGGCCGATCACTGCCAGGTGCTCGACAAACAGCGCCCGCGCTGGGCCGCGCAACAGACTTGTGGCACCCGCAAGCAGCACCGCCGCGCCGATGTAGGTGGCGATCGAATCGAACAGCCAGTCGCCGAACATCAGGCCGAGCACCAGCAGCAAGGGCAGGGCGGCGAGTTGCGCGCCGAAGAAGGTCAGCACCACCACCGGCCAGGGGCGGGGCGCTGCCGGTGCCGCCTGCGGGCTTGCGGCAGGTGTGAACCCCCCAGTCTCTCGGGCCAGGTCGACCAGGCGCTGCCAGTCCGATGCGGGGGAGGCGGGCGCGCTCATGCCGGATGCCCCCGGGTGAGGCGCAGGATCGCCCACACCGTGGCGGCGACCAGGCCGGCGGCGGTGAGCCCCAGGAACAGCAGGCTGAAGATCGGGTCGTTCGAACCGAGGTTGAGCAGCCAGCGTCCCAGGCCGCAGATTAGCAGTCCGTCCACAGCCAGGCCGATGGCGCTCAGGGCCAGCACGTCGATGATGCCCGCACGCACCAGCAGCAAGGCGGCGGCCACCAGCACCAGCAGCGCCAGCGCATAGGCCGGCCGCACGTCGTGCGAGAACAGCGCGCTCAGGCCGGTGGCGCCCACCATCAGGCAGGCCAGCGTGATGGCCGTGCGGAACGACCAGGTCCCGGCGCCGGTGTGGCGCTGGGCTGGCGGCCAGCGGCTCAGCCCGGCCGCCACGGTGAAGCAGGCCGCCCAGGCGGCCACGTAGGCGAGGGAAGACGCATGTTCGGCCGTCAGCACCCGACCCTGGTGCGCGTGCAGCCACAACGCGATGCCGACCGTCACGACCAGCGACCAGGGCGCCCACACCACATCCGAGCGCGCGGCCAGGCCCAGCGGCAGCGCCAGCGCGGCCCAGAGCGCAAACAGCTGCCAGGGATCGGCGCCGGTCTGGTAGGTCTGCCCGAAGTAGGCCAGCAGGCCGCCCTGGGCCAGCAGGGCCAGCAGCAGCAAGGCCGCGCGGCCGGGGCGCAGCACCAGGCCGGCGAGCGCCGCGGCACCCACCAGCGACTGAAGCAGCACGAACTGGCCGATGCGCCCCAGGCTGTCCCAGTTCGCCGCGACCCACAGGATCGAGCCCAGGCCCAGCAATGCGCCGGCCACGACCGTCACCGTGCGGATCAGCCAGGTCAGCGCGCCTGCGGGTTCAGCCTGCAGGCCGGCCGCTTCAGCCAGCGCGGCGTACTGGTGCGGGTCCAGCCGATGTCGGTGGGCCAGCTCGTAGCTCAGGTTGCGCAGGCTCATGCAGGCTTCCTCCGGTGGGGTGATGGTCCGGCCTGCGGTGCGTTCATGCACCGCCCTCATAGCCGTTCTGCCGCCAGGCTTCAAACACGGCCACGGCGACGCTGTTGGAGAGGTTCAGGCTGCGCTGGCCCGGCCGCATCGGCAGACGCACGCGCTGTGCCGGGTCGAAGCGCTCGCGCAGCTCAGGGGCCAGGCCGCGGGTTTCGGCACCGAACACCAGCCAGTCGCCCGGCTGCCAGCGCACGTCGGCCAAGGGGCGGCTGCCGCGGGTCGTGAAGGCGAACAGTCGGGACGGATCGGGGGCGCACGCGGCCAGGAATTGTTCCCACGAGGCATGGCGGCGTACCTCGGCGTACTCGTGATAGTCCAGCCCGGCGCGGCGCATGTGCTTGTCGTCCATCGAGAACCCCAGCGGCTCGATCAGATGCAGCTCGCAGCCGGTATTGGCCGCCAGGCGGATGACGTTGCCCGTGTTGGGCGGGATCTCGGGCTCGACCAGGACGATGCGGAACATGATGGGTCGGCATCATAGGCCCGGGGGAGCGCCGTGCCACCCCCGGCCGTTGTGTCGTCCCCTCAGGACCGGGGGGTGCGCGTGACCACCCAGACCTGCACGTGGGACGCCCCGGCACGCTTGAGCTGATGCGCGACCTCCTGCGCGGTGGCGCCGGTGGTCATCACGTCATCGACCAGCGCCACATCCGCGCCCCGCAGGGCCGCGGCCTGCGCGGGCTCGACCATGAAGGCCGCCCGCAGGTTGGCACGACGCTGGGCCGCCGTCAGCTGCAATTGATGGGCCGTGTCGCGCAGCCGCAGCACCAGGTCGGCACGGGCGGTGCTGCCCGGGTGGCGCGCGGCCAGCCAGCGGGCCAGCTCCCAGGCCTGGTTGTAGCCCCGCTCGGCCAGCCGCTGATCGGCCAGCGGCACCGGCACGATCCAGCGCGGGCGGGGCAGGGCGTGCGTGGCCTGCCGACGCGCGATGGCTTCCAGCAGCAGTGCTCCCAGTGGCGCGACAAGGTCGAGTCCTTCGTGGAACTTGAACTGAGTCACGAGCCGGTTCCAGGGGTAGCCGTGTTCGGCGGCCGCGACGCAGGCGTCGAAGGCTGGCGGGTCGGTCAGGCAGGCGCCGCACACCTGGATGCCCTCGGGCACATCGATGCCGCACTGCAGGCAGCGCGGCGTGGCCCGCAGGTGACGATCACGACACGCCATGCACAGGCGGTGCGCCTGCCAGGCGTGACACACGGCACACTGGCTCGGGGCGGCCACGGCAGGCCGCGCATGGTGCAGGAGGGTGCTGAACATGGCGGCTCAATATACTGCCCGACATGTCGTCCTCTCCTTCGCCGGCGTCCTTGCCGGACCAGCGCCCCGACCCGGCGGCCACCCACGACCCACGTGCCGCGCGACACTGGCTGCGCCGTTCCGGCGACGAGGCGCCCTGGCTGCACGGCGAGGTGGCGCGGCGCATGGTCGACCGCCTGGGCGTGATCCGTGCGCAGCCGCAGACCATCGTCGACTGGTGGGCACGATCGTCCGGTTCCGACGCAATGCTGCGCCGGCAGTATCCGCAGGCGTCGGTGCTGCCGGTCGAGCCCGCACCGGTGCTCGAACGCCTGGCGGCGGCCGCACCGCCCGCCTGGTGGTCGCCGGCACGCTGGCGCGCGCGCGGCCCGCATGCGGTGGACGAGGGCGCTGGCACGCTCGACGGCCAGGCGCAGCTGGTCTGGGCCAACATGATGGTGCACTGGGTGCGTGACCCGCAGGCCCTGTTTGCCCGCTGGCACAAGGTGCTGGCGGTCGACGGTTTCGTGATGTTCTCGTGCCTGGGGCCCGACACGCTGAAGGAGCTGCGCGCCCTGCATGCCGAACACGGTTTCGGTCCGGCCATGCGTGAGCTCATCGACATGCACGATCTGGGCGACATGCTGGTGCATGCGGGGTTTGCCGATCCCGTGATGGACATGGAGCAGCTCACCCTGACCTGGGATTCCGCGCCGGCCCTGCTGCACGAGTTGCGCAGCCTGGGCGGCAACACCCATCGCGACCGCTTCGCGGGCCTGCGCACGCCGCGCTGGCGCACGCGGCTGGAAGCATCGCTCGCCGCGAGCGGGCCGCGCATCCCGATGACCTTCGAGATCATCTACGGCCACGCGTTCAAGCCGGTGCCGCGTGCGCGGATGGGGCAGGACACCCGCGTGGCGCTCGACGACATGCGGGCGATGGTGCGGGCCGGCCGCTCGTCGCCATGATCTGACGCAGGGCGAACCTGTGCGATGTTCGCTCTGCATTGATCCTGCACAACCTTGGTTGTGACCGCTCGTTGCGGTGCGCTAAAATCCCGCGGTTCGGTTGGGCAGGATCCCGGCCACACGCGTGCGGGCAGCCTGATCGGAGCCTCAGGGGTGTGGCAGCAGGTCGCTGACCCGGCTCAGGTGACTGGAGCAAAGTGCAGTATGTTGTCCGCCATCTCACCCTGGCCACAGGCTCGCCCCTTGAGGTTCGGTGCCGTCGTTCACGTCGACGGCGCGCGCGAGGGGGGTGAGGCCCGGCCCGGCGATGTGGTCTGGACGCTCAAGCGCAACTGTTCCCTGTCGCCACGCCAGCTGATGGTGTTCTACGCGTCGCTGTGTGTGGTGTCCCTCGGGATCGCATCGGTGTTCTGGGTGCATGGCGCCAGGATGGTGATGCCCTTCGCCTGGGTCGAGCTGGTGGCGGTGGGGGTGGCCTTGCTCCTTTATGCTCGCCACGCCGGCGATCGCGAATGCGTCACGCTGCGGGCCACGAGCCTCGTGGTCGAGTGCCGCTGCGGCGAGCGGGTCGAGCGGCACGAGTTCGTGCCCGGCCGTGTGCAGGTCGTGATGCCGCCGGACGCGCGCTCGCTGGTCGAGTTGCGCGGGCAGGGGCGGTCGGTGCGGTTGGGCCGGCATGTGCGTCCGGAATGGCGCCGCAGCCTGGCTGAAGAATTGCGCGTCGCGCTGCTGTCGATCGACTCCCTGGCGGAGCCGGCCGACACGGCGGGGCGATAAGGATTGAAACTGAGATGACCACGATGAAGATCATGAACGCGCTTTGGCAGAAGGTGGGGCAGTTGAGCCTCGGGCTCGGGGCCACCCTGGCCACCACGGCCGCGCTGGCCGTCAACGACCTGCCCGGCGGGCCGGCGGTGCGCCAGCTCAACCTGCATCCGCCGGTCACCAAGATCGCCGAGGAGCAGCACTTCCTGCACTGGATGATGCTGATCATCTGCGGCGTGATCTTCGTCGGCGTCTTCGGGGTGATGTTCTATTCGATCCTGAAGCACCGCAAGTCGCTGGGCGCCAAGCCGGCCAGCTTCCATGAAAGCACCACGGTCGAGATCATCTGGACCATCGTGCCTTTCCTGATCGTGATCGGCATGGCCCTGCCAGCCACCAAGGTGGTCGTGGCCATGAAGGACACCACCAACGCCGACATCACCATCAAGGCCACTGGCTACCAGTGGAAGTGGGGCTATGACTACCTGAAGGGCGAAGGCGAAGGCCTGTCCTTCCTGTCGACCCTGGACGCCACGCAGCGCGAGGCCTCCGACGCCGGTCAGCCCGTCGGCGACGACTACCTGCTGAAGGTCGACAACCCCCTGGTCGTTCCGGTGAACAAGAAGATCCGCGTGGTCACCACCGCCAATGACGTGATCCATGCCTTCATGGTGCCCGCCTTCGGCATCAAGCAGGACGCGATCCCCGGTTTCGTGCGTGACACCTGGTTCCGTGCCGAGAAGATCGGCGACTTCTACGGCCAGTGCGCCGAGCTGTGCGGCAAGGAACACGCCTACATGCCCATCCACGTGAAGGTGGTCTCGCAGGAAGACTACGCCAAGTGGGTCGACGAGAAGAAGAAGGAAGCGGCGGCCAAGGCCGATGACCCGACCAAGGTCTGGACGCTCGACGACATCATGGCGCGCGGCGAGAAGGTCTACGCTGCCAATTGCGCCGCCTGCCACAAGGCTGACGGCACCGGCGCCGGCCCGATCAAGCCGCTGGACGGTTCGGCCATCGTCAAGGACAGCGACCATGCCAAGCAGATCGCCATCATGCTCAACGGAGCAGGCAACGGCGCGATGCCCGCATGGAAGCAGCTCAGCGACACCGAGATTGCCGCCGTGGTGACCTACACCAAGAATGCCTGGTCCAACAAGACCGGTCAGCTGGTGCAGCCGTCCGAGATCACCGCCGCCCGCAAGTAACCGCTAGCAGTATCAGAAAGGAACGACGAGCATGAGCGCAGTTCTCGACCCCCACGGTCACGCTGGCGGCCACGCCCACGACGACCACGCCCACGATCACCCGCACGGCTGGCGCCGCTGGGTCTTCGCGACCAACCACAAGGACATCGGCACGCTGTACCTGCTGTTCAGCTTCACGATGCTGATGATCGGCGGCGTGCTCGCACTGCTGATCCGCGCCGAGCTGTTCCAGCCCGGCCTGCAGGTCGTCAACCCCGAGCTGTTCAACCAGCTCACCACGATGCACGGCCTGATCATGGTGTTCGGCGCCATCATGCCGGCCTTCGTGGGCTTTG
>CAMLSD010000056.1 GCA_946482595.1 uncultured Comamonadaceae bacterium | reverse complement strand
AGCGCATGCACCCCACCGCCCCGGGCGAGTCCACACCGCCGATCGACCGCGACCAGATGCGCCAGCAGCGGCGCATCCGCCAGCGCCGCCGCATGCTGTGGATGATCGCCGCCAGCTACGCGCTCGACGTGCTGGCGCTGGCGGGTTTCCACCTGACCGGCATCGTGGGCTGGCAGGTGCCGCTGGTCTATGCGCTGGCATCGGGCAGCATCGTCGGTGCCTTCCTGCTCAGCTCGCGCCTGGGGCTCAACGAGAACTTCCAGGACCACTACCTCACCTTGCCGCAGGTCATGGCCAATGCCGCGATGTGCCTGGCCATGGCCTGGTGGGTGCCGCAGGTGGGCGTGCTGGTGCTGTCGGTGCTGTTCCTGATCGCGGCCTTTGGTGCCTTGCGGCTTGACCGAAGCCAGATGCTGGTGGCCGCGGTGGTGGTGTGCACCTCGGCCGCGCTGCTGGTGATCGGCCTGGGCGAGCGGCTGGCGATGCCGGTGGCCAGCCTGGCCGACCGGTTGATCTCGGGCTTCTGGATCGCCTCGCTGGTGGCGCGCTGCATGCTGGTGGGGCAGTACGGCGCGCGCATCCGCGAGGTCATGTTGCGCGGCCGTGACGAGCTGGCGCGGGCCAACAAGGCGCTCGAACAGCTCGCAGCGCGCGACGAACTCACCGGGGCGCGCAACCGGCGCGCCATCCTGGACGTGGTCGACGATGCCCGGCGCCAGCACGGCGAGGGTGCACGTTCGTATGCCGTGGCCCTGCTCGACCTCGACCATTTCAAGTCGGTCAACGACCGCTTCGGCCACCTGGTGGGGGACGAGGTGCTGCGCGCCTTTGCCCTCACCGTGGCCGGCGAGTTGCGCTCGGCCGACCGCCTGGGCCGTTATGGCGGCGAGGAGTTCCTGCTGTGCCTGCCGGGCGTGAGCGACACGGCTGACGCGCTGCGCCTGGTCGAACGCATCCGCACCCGGGTGCAGCAGCGCGACTGGAGCCAGATCGCCCCCGGCCTGGCGGTGACGGTGTCCATCGGCGTGGCAGTGGCCGACAGCGGCGAGGGCGTGCCCGAACTGCTGGGCCGGGCCGACGCGGCGCTCTACGAGGCCAAGCGGGACGGCCGCAACCGCAGCGCGCTGGGCTGAGGCCGTGCTCGGTCCCGGCCCCGCGCGCGTCAGCGGATCATGTAGCCCCCGTCGGCCACCAGCGCCTGCCCGGTGATGTAGCGCCCCGCCGGGCCGGCCAGCATCACGGCAATGCCGCCGATGTCGTCGGGCTCGCCGATGCGGCGCAGCGGCAGCTGCGATTCCACCAGGCTGCGCACCTTCGGGTCTTCATGCAGTGCCCGTGCGAAGTCGGTGCGGATCACGCCCGGCGCGATGCAGTTCACGCGGATGTTGTCCGGGCCCCATTCAACCGCCAGGTTGCGCGCCAGCTGCATGTCGGCCGCCTTCGAGATGTTGTAGGCGCCGATCGTGGTCGAGCCGTGCAGGCCGCCGATCGACGACACGATGATGATCGCACCGTCGCGGCGGGCGGCCATGTCGGGACGCACCAGGTTGCACAGCCAGTGGTTGCTCAGCACGTTGTTGTGCATGATCTTGTTGAAGACCTCGTCGCTCAGCCCGGTCATCGGCCCGTAGTAGGGGTTGCTGGCGGCATTGCACACCAGGATGTCGATCGGCCCCAATTGCTCGCGCGTGCTCGCGACCAGCGCCTCGATCTGCTCCTTCGACGAGATGTTGGCGGGGATGGCCACGGCCTGGCCACCCTCGGCGCGGATGCTTTCGGCCACCGCCTCGCAGGCCTCGGCCTTGCGGCTGGAGATGACCACCCGTGCGCCGCAGCGCGCCAGGTTCTCGGCGATCGAGCGGCCGATGCCGCGGCTCGAGCCGGTGACGATGGCCACGCGGCCCTCGAGCTGAAAGAGTTTCATGACACGCTGCTCCACGGTGAGGAGCCGCCACGGTAGTACGAGCGGCGGCGCGTTTCAGTCACTCACGGGACAGCCCAGCAACCGGTCCACGCCCCGCAGTGCAGCATCGACGTTCAGCGGTTTGGTCCAGAACTCGTGGAAACCTTCGCGCAGGGCCCGCTCCTTCTCCTGCGGCATGGCACTGGCGGTGAGGGCGATGTAGCGGCACGCAGGTTGGTGCACCCGCATCGCCTGCAGCACGTCATAGCCGCTTTCCAGCCCGAGCGACAGGTCGATGAAGGCCACGTCGAGCGGTACGTCGGCGCAATGGGCCAGGGCCTCGGCCTGGTTCACCGCCATCAGCAGGCGCACGCCGGGGCGGAACGACAGCACGTTCTCGAACACCAGCGCGTTGATCTCGTTGTCCTCGACATACAGCACCGTGCCACGCGTGTCGTGGTTCAGGTGGACCGGACGCGGGTGGGCCTCGACGGCGCCGTGCGCCGCGGTGCCGGCCGAGGGCAGCGTGAGCGTGAACACGCTGCCGGCTGACGGGTCGCTTTTCACCTCGATGCGGCCGTGCATCATCTCCAGCAGGCGTTTGGTGATGACCAGGCCCAGCCCCACCCCGTCGACACCGCGGGCCTCCTGGCCCAGGCGCGCAAACGGCTGGAACAGCTGCTCCTGCTGGGCCGGGGCGAGGCCGTGGCCGGTGTCGCTGACCGCCAGCCGCACGGTGTCGCCGGCCGGGCGGGCCGAGACCACCACCAGGCCGGCCGGGCGGTTGTACTTCACCGCGTTGGACAGCAGGTTGATCAGCACCTGGCGCAGGCGCACCGGGTCGGCCTGCACATGCAGCGTGGGGTCGACCTGCACCTGCAGGCGCAGGCTGCGCTGGCGCACCTGCGGCTCCACCAGGGCCAGCGCATCCTGCACCAGCGGCAGCAGCGCGGTCGGGGCGATGCGCAGCGTCACGGCGCCCGCCTCGATCTTGGACAGCTCCAGCACCTCGTCGACCAGGTGCATCAGGTGGGTGCCGGCCTGATGGATGTGGTCCAGGTGCTGGCGCGAACGTTCGGTCAGGCCCGAGCGTTCGCCCAGGGCCAGCAACTGCGAGAACCCCAGGATGGCGTTCAGCGGCGTACGCAGTTCGTGACTGAGGCGCGACAGCAGCTCCGACTTGGCCTGGCTGGCCCGTTCGGCCGCCTGGGCCAGTGCCTGCTCGGTGACGTCCCAGTTGACCCCCATGGCGCGCGTGATGCGTCCGGAGGCGTCGCGCATCGGCGTGCCGCGCACGGCCAGCCAGCGCTGCTCGCCCGAGGGCAGGCGCGCAAGAAACTGGTGGTCGAACGACAGGCCCGAGGCGGTGGCGCGCAGCCGCTGGGCCAGGTCCTCGCGGGTGGTCGCATCGACCGCGGCTTCCCAGATCTCGCGCGGGCTGCGGGCATGCGGTTCGTGACCGAAGAGCCGGAACATCTGCTCGTCCCATTGCTGCGAACCGTCGCTCAGGTCCGTCTCCCAGATGCCCAGGCCCGCTGCCCGCGTGGCGAGCTCAAGCCGTTCGCGCACCGCCTGCGTTGCGCGTTCGCTTTCCACCCGCGCGGTGATGTCGTAGTTGGTGCCCAGCAGCCGGTGCACCCGCCCGGCGGCGTCGTGCTTGCCCGAGAAGTTGGAATACACATGGCGGATCGAACCGTCCGGCCGCACGATGCGGAACTCGATCGTGCCCGGGCGCCCGTCGCGCTGCGGCAGCATCACCACCTCATGGTGCAGGCGGGGCAGGTCTTCAGGATGCACATAGGGCCGCAACTGCTCGGTCGTCAGCCGCCGTGTGCCGGGGGGCATGCCGTAGATCTCGCAGATGCCCTCGTCCACGTACAGCACGTTCTCGTCGTAGTCGACCTCCCAGATCCCGAGCCGGGCGGTGTTCACCGCCAGCTGCAGCCGTTCTCCCAGCGCCCGCAGCTGCTCCATCGACTGGCGCTGGGCCGTGATGTCGATGACCGCACCGACCAGCCAGGTGGCCCGACCGAACCCGTCACGCAGTGCATGGCAGCGGGTGAGCACGTGACGGGCCGACTGGCCGGGCAGCACGACCCGGTATTCCACCTCGATCGAGCGCGGCGCCTCCATCACGTCCACGCGCGCTTGGTTGACCTTGCCGTGGTCGTCGGGGTGGATGCGCTCGAGCAGCATCTCGCGGGTGAGCTGCTCGCCCGGGCGCAGGCCGTACATGACCCGCGCCTGCTCATTGAGCAGGTACTCGTTGCGGTCCAGGTCGAGCCGCCACAGCGCCAGGCCGGTCAGGTTGGTGCCCAGGTCGAACTGCTCGGCCTGGATCACGCGCTGCTCCTGGGCCACCCATTCCGAGGTCAGGTCCAGGGCCATCCCGAAGGTGTGCAGGTCGCCGTGCGCATCGCGTTCGACCATCCAGGTCGAGCGCAGCACCCGCACGTCACCGCTGGGATGCACCACCCGGTAGACCAGCGCCATCGTCTGGCCCGGCGCCGGCTGTTCGTGCCAGGCGCGTTCGCAGGCCTCGCGATCCGAGGGCACGACACGGGCGGTGGCCTGCTCGCGACTTGGTGGCGGCGAGCCGGGCGGCAGGCCCCACAGGGCCAGCATGGTGTCGTCCCAGTGGGCCTCGCCGGTGCGCAGGTTGCGCTGCCACAGTCCGATCTGCTTGAGGCCGCGCACCAGCTCGAACATCTGTTCGGGCGTGCGACCGGGCAGGGCGGGGATGGCCGGGGGGGTGCTCACGGGCGCAGGCTCAGCAGGGGCAGGGTCCGGGTTTTCGGGGCTTTCGGGCAGTTTAGGCCCACTCGTGTGACTGCGCATGTGCAGCATCGCACGGGCGTACCACGGGTTTGTCCGGAGGCAGGACGCTACAGCCTGTGCCGTGCGGGCCGATATCCTGAGCAGGGAGCATGCCAACAGCTGGTGATCACACAGGACACCGACATGACCCTGCTCGATCGCGACATTACCCAGGCCAAGGCCCTGGTCATCGACAGCGCCCCGACCTCGCGCAGCGTGCTGGCGACGATGTTGCGACAGTTCGGCTTCGGCACCGTCGCCCAGGCGGCCCGGCTGGAGGATGCACGCCGGGCGCTCGAGAACCAGGTCTACGATCTGGTGCTGTGCGACTTCCACTTCGAGGGCCGCACTGAAACCGGCCAGGACCTGCTCGACGACCTGCGTCGCGCGCAGCTGCTGCCGCTGTCCACCGTGTTCATCATGGTCACCGGCGAGGCGACCTACGCCACCGTGGCCGAGGCCGCGGAGTCGGCACTCGACTGTTACCTGCTCAAGCCCCACAGCGCGGCGATGCTGGCCGAGCGCATCACCCAGGCACGCCATCGCAAGCGGGTGCTGCGTTCGGTGTTCGACGCCATCGAGGCCGGCAACTTCGAACAGGCGGCGGCCGAATGCCAGGCGCGCTTCGAGGCCCGCGGTGCCTACTGGCTGTATGCCGCACGCCTGGGGGCCGAGTTGCTGATCCGGCTGGGCCGGCATGACGACGCCCGCGAGCTGCTGCAGGCGGTGGTGCAGTGCAATGCACTGCCCTGGGCCAAGCTGGGCATCGCCCGGGCCCACATGGAAGGCAAGGACCTGCCCCAGGCCCGCCGCACACTGGAGGCGCTGCTGGTGGAAAACCCGACCTACGCCGATGCCTTCGACGTGATGGGGCGGGTGCAGGTGGAGCAGGGCGACCTGCAGCAGGCGCTGGAAACCTACCGCCAGGCCTCCAAGCTGACCCCGTCGTCGATCCAGCGCCTGCAGAAGCAGGGCATGCTGGCCTTTTACCTCGGGCAGGGCGAGGAGGCCGCACGGTCGCTGGAACGGGCCGCGTCGCTGGGGGCCGGCTCCAAGATGTTCGACATGCAGTCGATGGTGATGCTGGCCATGCTGCGCTTCGATGCGCGCGACAGCAAGGGCGTGCAGCGCTGCCTGGACAGCCTGCTGCAGGCCCTGGAGAAGGCCCCGGAGAGCCGCCGGCTTCAGCGCTTCGTGCTGACGGTGCGCATCTTCAAGTCACTGCTGGAGCGCCAGCTCGCCCGGCTGATCACCGAGGTGCGCGAGCTGGCCGATGAGTCGCGCCACGACGGTTTCGATTTCGAGGCGGCGTGCAACCTGCTGGCCGTTGTCGCGCGGCTGAGTGCGGCCGAGATCCAGCTCCCCGATGCCGAGCTGTGGCTGCGGGACGTGTCGCTGCGGTTTTCGACCTCACGCGCCTACAGCGAGCTGCTGGCCCAGTCCGCACAGTGCCATCCGCCGTCGGCCGAGATCGTCCGGGCCGGCCACCAGGCCATCACCGCGCGAGCCGAGCAGGCCATGGGCCACACGCTGGCGGGCGACCATGGCGCGGCCGTCCAGGCGCTGGTGCGTTTTGGCGAGGAAACACGCAATCTCAAGCTGGTCGAGATGGCGGCGCTCGCGCTGGCACGTCACCGCGGCCGCATTGCCGATGCGCAGGCGCTCGAACAGAGTGTGGAGACGCTGCGCCGCCGCCTCGCCCAGGGCGGGCATCAGGGCGTGCTGGGCCGCAACAGCCAGCGGCCCGAGGGCGGGCTGGCCATCAAGGGCCAGACCCCCCCGGCCGAAGCGCCGGCCGCACCCGCCTGAGCGCGGCCGGGTCGGGCTTCACTTGGACGTGGGCATCACGAATTCAGCCCCCTTGGCCGTGCTTTCGGGCCAGCGCTGCATGATGGACTTCTGCTTGGTGTAGAAGCGCACGCCTTCTTCGCCATAGGCATGCATGTCGCCGAACAGCGAGCGCTTCCAGCCGCCGAAGCCATGCCAGGCCATCGGCACCGGGATGGGCACATTGATGCCCACCATGCCGACCTGGATGCGCCGGCCGAACTCGCGCGCCACGTTGCCGTCGCGCGTGTAGCAGGCCACGCCGTTGCCGTATTCGTGGGCGTTGACCAGATCGATGGCCGCGGAAAAGTCGGCCACCCGCACGCACGACAGCACCGGGCCGAAGATCTCTTCCTGGTAGATCTTCATCGACGGCGTCACATGGTCGAACAGCGTGCCGCCCAGCCAGAAGCCGCCCTCGTGACCGGCGACCTGGTGGCCGCGCCCGTCGACCACGAGCTGCGCCCCCTCGGCCACCCCCTGGGCGATGTAGCCGGTGATGCGATCGAGCGCCTGGCGCGTGACGATCGGCCCCATCTCGGCATCGAGTTCCATGCCGTTGCTGATCTTCAGCGCGCGGGCCCGCTCGGCCAGCCGGGGGATGATGCGATCGGCCACGTCACCCACCAGCACCGCCACGCTGATGGCCATGCAGCGTTCGCCGGCCGAGCCGTAGGCTGCGCCGATCAGCGCGTCGACGGCCTGGTCGAGGTCGGCATCGGGCATCACCACCATGTGGTTCTTCGCGCCGCCCAGGGCCTGCACCCGCTTGCCGTGGTGGGCGCCGGTTTCATAGATGTACTGCGCGATCGGTGTGGAGCCCACGAAACTCAGGGCCTTCACGTCGGGGTGGGACAGCAGCGCGTCGACCGCAACCTTGTCGCCCTGCACCACGTTGAACACGCCGTCGGGCAGGCCCGCCTGGCGCAGCAGCTCGGCCATGAACAGCGAGGCCGAGGGGTCGCGCTCGCTGGGCTTGAGCACGAAGGTGTTGCCGCAGGCCAGTGCCACCGGGAACATCCAGCACGGCACCATGCACGGGAAGTTGAACGGCGTGATGCCGGCCACCACCCCCAGCGGCTGGCGCAGGGTCCAGTTGTCGATGCCGGTGGAGACCTGGTCGGTGAAGTCGCCCTTGAGCAGCTGCGGAATGCCGCAGGCGAACTCGACGATCTCGATGCCGCGCGTGACCTCGCCCTGTGCATCGGTGAACACCTTGCCATGTTCGGCGGTGATCATCGCGGCGAGCGTGTCGCGGTGCTGGTTCAGCAGGTCGAGAAAGCGGTTGAGCACCCGGGCGCGGCGGATCGGTGGCGTGTCGGCCCATTGCGGAAATGCCGCCCGCGCAGCCGCCACGGCCGCATCGACCTCTTCGGCGCTGCCCAGCACCACCTGGCGCGTGACCTGGCCGGTGGCCGGGTTGAAGACGTCCTGGGCACGGCCGCTGGTGCTGGCCGTGACGCGGCCGCCGATCCAGTGTTGCACGGTGGTCGAAAGAGGCAGGTCGGGTGCGCCCATGGCGGTCTCCAGCAGGGTGGGGTCGATTGGAATCCAGCCAGTCTAGGCCGCGGCTGCCGGCAAACCAAGCCGCTCGGGCTGACTTCATTGTTCGCTCTGATGAACAATGAGCGGATTGCTGACGGAGACAACCCATGGACCCCCACCGCCTGTCGACCCTGTGGGCGCATGTGCATGCACTCGGCGTGCTGGCGCAACAGGGCAGCTACACCGCCGCGGCTCAGCGCCTGCTGATCTCGAAGGCTGCGATGAGCCAGCGCATGGCCGAACTCGAGCGTGCGGCCGGCGTGCAGCTGGTGCAGCGCACCACCCGCTCGGTGCGCCTGACCGAAGCCGGACAGCAGCTGGTCGATGCCACCCGCGAGGCCTTCGAGCAGATCGAGCGCAGCTTCGAGGGTGTCAAGGACCGGGCCGGTGCGCCGCGCGGGCTGGTGCGTGTCACCGCGCCGGTGGCGCTCGGGCGACAGCAGATCGTGCCCCACCTGGGTGAATTCCTGCGCCGCCACCCCGAGGTGCGCCTGGAGCTGGACCTGGCCGACCGCCTGGTGCCGCTGGCGCAGGAAGGTTTCGACCTGGCGATCCGCCACACCGCGGCACCGCCCGACACCCATGTGGCCTGGGCCTTGTGCAGCACCCGTTCCTGGCTGGTCGGCAGCCGCACCTACCTGCGCCGCTGCCCGGCGCCGGACACCCCGCACGGCCTGGCGGGGCATGACTGCCTGCACTACCTGCGGCCCGGTGACACACCGACCTGGTCGTTCGAGCGGGTCGACGGGCCCCGGCCCGGCGAGGAGCCGCGCGTGACCGTGCCGGTGCGCGGCAGCTTTGCCGCGAACAACAGCGAGGTGCTGCGCGAGGCGGTGCTGGACGGCCTGGGCCTGGCGGTGCTGCCGGACTTCAGCGCCCAGGCCGCCTTGCGTGCCGGTCGGCTGGTGGCGGTGCTGCCGGACTGGCGCCCGGTAGGTGCCTTCGGTGAACGCATCTATGCGATCCGCCCGTACAGCCCGGTCGTGCCGCGGGCCGTGCAGGCGCTGGTGGCCTATTTGCGCGAGGTGATGTCGGCCGGGTTCACCGACTGAGCACTGCCCAGCATCTGCCGCGCCATCGCCCGCACCGAGGCCATCAAGGCCTGCCAGCCCGCATCGGTGTGCAGGTCGATCCCGCCGAAGATGCGGATCTTGCGTGCGCGCACCAGCAGGTACTGCACGCCGGCGATCAGCAGCAAGGTCAGACCGTGCATTTCGGGCCGGGCGAGGTATTCGGGGCCGCCCAGCAGCCGGGCCGCGTCCTCGCCCCATTGTTCACGTTCGGTTTCAAGGATGGCGGTGAGTTCGTTGCGCTCGACGATCTCGGCGGCCAGGATCTCGAGCGTCAGCGGGCGTGCACGCAAGGCGGCGGCAAACCGCTCCATGAAGACGGCGTAACGCTCCCAGGTGGGCAGTGCAAGCAGGGCCTGCACTGCCGCCGGATCGGGCCCGGCCAGCTCGGACACGGAGGGCCAGAACGCGCCGCTGTCGCCATAGGCCTTGAGCAACTGCGGCAGGCCACCGAAGTAGCGGTAGATCAGGACCTTGTCGACACCGGCCTGTTTGGCCACGGCATTGATGCCCAGGCCGGTGAAGCCGTCGCGGGCCAGCACCTCCCCGACGGCCGCGACGATGCGCTCCTGGGTGAGTTCGCGGTTGCGTTCGCGCGGGCTGGCCGCGGCGCGGGTGGTGTCGGCCGCGCCGGCGTCGGCAGGGTCGAGGGGGGAGGGTGTGTCATTCACACGCGGATGATCGCATCGACGCCCCGCCGGGGTGTATGCGGCTGTGTCTCGCAGTAACCCACGCGGCACAGCATCTGCACCGTCTCGGCCGTGGCCGGGCGCCCCAGCAGGGTCTGGTGCAGCTTGTCGTACCAGGGCCGCATTTCGTCGAACTCCTGCGGGGCCTGGCTCATCGGATGCACCTGCACGCCCAATTCGGTGGCCTTCAGCTGGAGTCGCACATAGGCGCGGCCGGCATCGACCTCGGCGTGGCGCGTGGTGCCGCGCGCGGTGTGTGTCGCGGTGTCGGTGCTCAGCCAGACGAACCCCATCGCGGTGCGGCAGTGCCCTTCGAAGCGGCTCATCATCTGGCGATAGGGCGTGCTGCCTTCGGCGGGCGGCTGACTGCGGTCGAACAGGCCGACGGCATTGGCCAGGCGCGGCACCAGGCCGTTGACGCTGATGCCGTCGCGGTGTTCAGCGATCTCGCGGGGGCCCACCCGGGTGAGACGCACGCTTTCCATCACGGTGCGCGGTGTCAGCAGTTCGACGCGGGCCGACTCCCAGCACACGGTGCGTAGCTCGGCCACACGGGCCGGATCCAGCGTGCCGCCAAACCGCACCTGCGGGTGGCTGGCGGCCTGACCCAGTGCGTCCAGCACGGCGGCCGGCACCGGGCGGCTCATGTCGTAGTCGACCTTGGCCGTGTGCCGGTGCAGGATCTGCGCGAACAGCGGGTCCCGCGCGGGGGCCGGCGCGCCGGGTGTCCAGCTCACGCGTGCCACCGGGCGGTCGTCGAGCGTGCGCGCGGCAAAGCTGCCCTGCGGGAACAGGCTGACCTCCGGCGCCACGCCCAGCTCTTTCAGCGCGATCACCAGCAGCTCCAGGAACGTGCCCTGACTGACCACGATCTGGCGGAACCACGGGTCGGTCATCGGCAGCAGGCGCTCGCGATCCACATGCAGCGTGATGGCGTTGGGCTCGCGCAGGTCGACCAGCCACGGCTGGCGGTTGTGCGAGTTCGGCGCGAGCACGGCGTAGGCCAGGGCGCGGCGCCGCAGGTCGGTCTCGTTACCCGGGCCCTGCCATGCGGCCACGGCCTCGGCGGGCAGCGAAGTCGAGCAGCCGGGCAGGGCCAGCACGGCCGGGGCTGCCGAGGCAGCGGTGATGACACGGATGAATCCACGACGGTCCATGAGGGGCTCCTGTTGCCGAATGTCACTTAATGGTGACTTAATATTAGTCACTAGTTGGTGACAAAGCAAGCCAAAAAAAAGCCCACCCAGAAACCGGGCGGGCTTGGAAGTCCTGTGAAGGACGTCGTTGGGAGCCTTGAATTCGGTATGTGGTGCGTTGCGTCCTGAAGGTCCCGGCAGGGGCCCGCGGGCAATCTATGCACCTGGATTGAACGTACTCCTCAATCCCGTGAGACAGCTTTGCATTGAATGTAGTCGTCGGGCTGCTGCAGCAACTATCCCTCAGATGGGGGAACTCCCCCCGGCAGAACGCATTCCGACGGTCCAAATGGCAAGCAAGCGTAACTGGCGGGGAGCGTGTGTCCGGGGCCTATGATCTTGAGCGGGATCAATGTCGCCGGCCCCGGTCGGTGCGATCCTTTTCACGAACATCAACCAGGAGCCCCTGCATGAAGATCCTCATCGCCGTTGACGGCAGCACTTTCACCAAGCGCATGCTCGGCTACGTGGCCGCCCACGACGAACTGTTCGGCCCGATGCACGACTACACCATCCTGACGGCCGTGCCGGCGGTGCCCCCGCGTGCAGCGGCCGTGGTCGGCAAGGAGGCGCTGAACGAGTACTACGGCGATGAAGCCGAGAAGGTGCTCAAGCCGGTGCGCACCTTCTTCGAGAAGCAGGGCCTCAAGGCCAAGACGGTGCACAAGGTCGGCCATCCGGGCGAGGTGATCTCCAAGACCGCCACCCAGGGCAAGTTCGACCTGCTCGTGATGGGCTCCCACGGCCACTCGGCCCTGGGCAACCTGGTGATGGGGTCGGTCGCCACCAACGTGCTGGCCCACTGCGGCACGCCGGTGCTGCTGGTGCGCTGAGCCGGCAACGGCCCATCCCCCGCCCGGCGGGCTGCGCTGTCAGCGCGCCGGGCCGCGCAGGCCGTCGAAACAGGTCGACAGCAGGAACTCGATGACCTGCTCGTCGCTGTACTGCCCGCCTGCGCGCAGGAAACCCAGCACCGGGTCGCAGGCCCGGGCGAACATCGTGTACAGGATCACCTCGGGCGGCAGGCCCGGGTTCAGCGCCGCATCGGCCTGGGCCTGCGTGATCCAGGCCCCCAGCTTGTCGCTGACGTCGAACAGGCTGTCCATGTAGACCTTGTTGCTGGTCAAGGTCTGGCGCAGCGATGAATTCTGCGATGGCAGCGACGGCATTTCGCCGGCCAGCTGCACCTCCATGGTCCAGCGCACCACCGCCCGCAGGCGCTCGAGAGCCGACAGTCCCTCGCGGGCACCGAGTTCGTCGATGAACTCCTGCGCCCGCTGCAAGGCCCGCACCATCGCCGCCGCGGCAAGCTCTTCCTTGGACGTGAAGTGCTTGTACAGGCTGGCCTTGGCAATGCCGACGTCGCTGGCGACTTCGTCGACCGTCATCAGGTCGAAGCCCTTTTCAGCCAGCAGGCGGTTGACCGACGCCACGATTGCGTCTTCACGCGCACGCAGCACTTGTTCACGGAATGAGACACGGGCCATCCCGCGATTCTAGGCGCCCCGGGCCGAAATGTGTACGACAGGGTCAATAATCGACCGATGAGTACCAAGATGAACTGAGTGGTTGCAAAATTGAACTGGGCGGTTATATTTCACGGCCGGGGCAGCCACGGTCCGACAAGCAGTTCGACCAGCACAACGTGGATACCCGGCGGGAGGGCACACAACCCTTAGGAGATGGACTCATGAAGCGTTGGTTGGCCTGGATTCCGGCCCTTGCGGCCGCAACCTTTCTTGCCGCCTGTGGTGGCAGTGACCATGACGATGAGGTGACCCCCGAGCCGCGCAACCTGGCCCAGACGGCCCAGGCGCTGGCCAAGACCGACGCCGATGCCGACGGCTTCAGCCTGCTGCTGGCGGCGGTCAACGCGGCCGACCCGGCCATCGGTGCAGCCTTGAACGGCCAGAACAAGCTCACCGTGTTCGCGCCGACCAACCAGGCCTTCGGCAAGCTGCTCACCGAGCTCGGCATCACCCGCGATCAGCTGCTTGCCAACCGGGCGCTGGTGACGCAGGTGCTGCAGTACCACGTGCTCGGCGCCGAGGTGCGGCTGGCCGGGGTGCCGGTGGGCCTGCCGATCACCACGCTGGAAGGCGGTGTGTTCAAGGTCGATGCGGCCGGCCAGGTGCTGACGATCACCGACGAGCGCAATCGCACTTCACGCATCACCGCGACCGACGTGGTGGCCACCAACGGCGTGATCCATGTGATCGACACCGTGCTGTTGCCGGGTGACAAGGACATCGTGGCACTGGCCCAGGCCACGCCTGACCTGAGCATCCTGGTGGAAGCCGTGGTGGCGGCTGACCTGGTCGGGGCGCTGCAGGGTGCCGGCCCGTTCACCGTGTTTGCGCCGACCAACGCGGCCTTTGCCGCACTGCTGGACGAACTCGGCGTGACCAAGGAGGCGCTGCTGGCCAACAAGGAGCTGCTGACCCGCGTGCTGACCTATCACGTCGTGCCCGGGCGCGTCTACAAGGCAGCCGTACCGACCGGCACGGCCATCACGACCCTGCAAGGCGGCACCTTCAGCGTGAGCCCGGCGCTGGCGATCACCGACGCCCGCAACCGCCAGGCGGGCATCGTGGCCACCGACGTGCTGGCGCGCAACGGTGTGGTGCACGTGATCGACAAGGTGATCCTGCCGCCGCAGTGATGGTTCAGGGGTGGACGCGGGCCGTCGGCCCTCGGCCCCGCAGGCGATCAGTGGCTCAGCCGCTCGATCGCTCAATCGCTCTGACACTCAGACGCCGTAGTGGCTGAAGACGTCCTCGATGCGGTCCTGCCAACCGTCCCGGGCCGGCTCCTGGTGGGTCGGCCCGTGGCCGTCCGCGCGGGACTCGCGCAGTCGGCACATCGGCGCGGGCACTTCGGTGCCCAGCCGAGCCTCCAGGCCCAGCTCGGTGCCGAGATCCGCAGGGTCGGCCTGCCGCGTGCCCGTCTCGACCGGGGCAGTTCGGTGCATCCAGTGGGGCAGTTGGAAAAAAGCCATGGCAACCTCTGCGTCAGGGCCGGCACCTCACGATCGGGGCCTGCCTCATGATTCGGAAGTCTGAACCTGCCGCTGTATGCGGGGTATCCCGAGATGTGGGGGCATGACCCCCCTTTTCGTGTCGAATACAACGCCGGGCGTCACGGCTTGAGGGGACAGGCGGGTCGCGGCCCCGTGACCGCGCCGCGACTGCCGTTCGGTCACACGTCGCGTTCGGCCACCCGCCGGCCGGCTTCGACCACAAAGCGGGCCTGCCGGGTCAGGCGCGCTTCGTTCAGTACCGGGTGGATGCAGCCGCGGAACTCGCACACGGCACGCTGAGGCGTCACCTCGATCAGCGCATAACCTCGCTCGTCGGATCGCGCGTATTGCAGGTCCGGGTTGGCGTGGCGCATCAGGGCCACGGCCGCCTCCGGCAGCCCCCGGGTGGTCAATGAACTCGTCACGAACTCGGTGGCCAGCACCGGTGAGTCCGGGTTGTTGGGCTGCAGCCGCAACTGGCCCACCACATGCCGATGCACGTCGCCACCCAGGGTGAGCACCTGGCCCTGGCGCACGCCGGCGATCGCCTGCATCAGCCGCTCCCGGGCGCGTGGGTAACCGTCCCAGGCGTCGCTGTAGACCGAGCGGCCCATGGGCGTGTCGACGCCCCACGGCGTGATCTGGCTGGACTGGGCCAGCAGGTTCCATGGGCGCTGGCTTGCGGCCAGGCCTTCGGCCAGCCAGGCTTCCTGGTCGAAGCCGAAGACCGTGCGGCGGTCATCGTCCAGGCTCTCGCAACCGTGCAGGATCCGTCCGCCCGGGCGGCCCCGGCGGTCGGGGCAGGCCTGGGGTGAACGGTGCTGGCGTCCGTCCAGGGTCCACAGCCCGGCCAGGCGGCCCCAGGTGTAGTGGTCGTGGATGCGCATGTGCGGCCCGCTCGGTGCCATCGACGGCGCCACGGGCATGTGCTCGAAATAGGCCTTGTAGGCCGCAGCCCGCCGCTGCAGGAAGCGCTGCGGATCCGGGTCGCGCCGCGAGCGGTCATTGGTGTAGTCGTTGTCGACCTCATGGTCGTCCCAGGTCAGCACCCAGGGGTGGGCCGCATGGGCCGCCTGCAGGCCTGGGTCGAGCTTGTAGGTGGCGTGGCGCCGCCGATAGGCCTCCAGCGTCGTGGGCATCGGCCCTTCGTGGGTGCGCAGCCGGTGGCGCGGGTTGGTCGATTCATAGATGTAGTCGCCGACGAACAGCACGACGTCGAGGTCGCTGGCCGCGATGTCATGGTGCGCGACGTAGTGCCCCTGTTCATAGTGCTGGCACGACGCCAGCGCCAGTCGAAGCCGGCTGACCTCGGCGTCTTCGGCCGGCGCCGTGGCAGTGCGCCCGACCGGGCTGGTGGCCTCGCCACTGTGAAAGCGATAGAAATACCGCCGCCCGGGGGCCAGGCCCGTCACCGGCACATGCACGCTGTGGGCATGTTCGGGCCGCGCCAATACCTCGCCGTGCTGCACGAGCCGGCGCATGGTGTCGTCTTCGGCCAGCTCCCACCGCACGCGCAGCGGCGCATCGGGCAGGCCACCGCCCGGCTCATGCGGGCGCGGGGCCAGGCGTGTCCACAGCACGACGGACTCCGGGCGGGGCATGCCGCTGGCCACTCCGAGCGAAAACGGCTCGTCGCCGAAGCTCGGGCGTGACAGCGGCGCCGAACGCGGTGCACTCGGCGGGCCGAACAGGCTTGCCAGCGCGATGGCGGCCGCAGTGCGACCCAGGCGGGACAGGGCAGAACGACGATGCATGGGTCCGGAAACTCAATGACGATGCGTACGGATCGCCCAGACGATCCCCACCGTGAACAGGGCCGCGGCCACCCATTCCAGGGCGGATGGCCAGCGGCCGTCATACAAGAAGCCATAGGCGAGCGCAAACAGCGTTTCGCTCACGATCAGCTGGCCGGCCAGGGACGTGGGCAGACGCTGACTGGCCAGGTTCCACAACCAGGTCGCCACCCAGGACGCGCCCAGGCCCATGATCAGCGACACCAGCACGAACCCCGTCCACTGCACCTCGCGTTGCGCCGCCAGTTCCGGGGCGGCGCCCGGCATCAGGAACAACAGCGGCAACAGCCCCAGCAGCGTCGACACGCCCAGCAGATTGGTCCAGACGGCGTTGGGAAGTTCCCGGTGACGCTGCAGCCAGCGTGCATTCAGGATCGCATAGGTGGTCCAGCACACCAGGGCCAGCACGGCACAGACCAGCCCCGGGACCAGCTCGCTGCCACCCCCCTCGCGAGTGACGCTCCAGTGCATCAGGCCCAGCCCTGCGAGCGTGCAGACCGCCCCGGGTGCGAGCCTCAGCAGGCTGAGCCCGGCCGGCCGGCCGATCAGCAGCAGCCAGATCGGGATGGTGCCGATGATGAGCCCCGTCAGTGCGGTGCCGGCCCATCGCACGGCAAACACGACCAGCAGGAAGTACACGCTGTTGCCCAGCCAGCCCAGCACCAAGGCAGCCGCCAGCACCCGCGGGTTCAGGTGGGCCCGCGTGGTGCGCCAGGCCCAGGCCATGGCCCCGGCGGCCAGCACGGCATAGGCCGCATAACGCGCCAGCGTGACTTCCAGCCCGGTGTAGGCGGGCACCAGCCGGGGCAGCACGAACACCAGGCCCCACAGGGCGCCGGCGGCCAGGCCGGCGAGGATGCCGGCGGACATTGAACGGGCGGGGTTCATGGGTGCGATGCAGGCGACGCTGCGCCGGCTTCAACGGCCAGCGGCGACAAGGCGCGTTGTGCGCCGGCGATGAGTGCGTCGCCGATCCGGCTGATCAGGGCGGCCCGATCAGCGGGGCGGTCTTCGTCACCGAGCTTCCAGCGGTGCCAGTACAGCGCCACCGGGACGGCCACCTCGGGCAGCAACTGCACCAGCTCGCCACATTCAAGCCAGGGGCGCAACTGGATGGCCGGCGCCACGCCGATGCCCCAGCCCATGCGCGCGGCGTGCACCGTGGCCTCGGACGACGGCACAAATCGCTCGCGCAGGCGTGGTTGCCGCACACCGAAGGCCCGGCTGACCCATTGCGCCTGCATGTCGTCCTTGCGGTTGAACACCAGGAAGGGCACCTGGGCGAAGTTGCTGCGGGTCAGGCCCTGGGGCAGGTGGCGGGCCGCAAAGGCGGGGCTGGCCACCGCGATGTAGGGCATCACCCCCAGCGGCGCGACCCGGCAGCCGCGCAGCGCCTGGCTCACCGTGGTGACGCAGCCCAGCACGGCTCCCTGGCGCAACCAGTCGTGGGTGAAGTCCTGGTCGTCTACCACCAGCTCCAGCGACACGCCCGACTGCACCAGCGGGTCAAGGGCCGGCAGCACCCAGGTTGCCAGGCTGTCGGCATTGACCGCGATCGGCAGGCGCTCGTCCAGGTCGGCGCCGCTGTCCAGCTCCCGGGCCACGTCGGCCCGCAGCGCCTGCCACTGCCGGGCAAAGCGCAGCAGCACCTTGCCGGGTTCGGTCAGGCGCAGCGGGCGGGCGCGGATCACCAGCGGCTGGCCCACCTGGGCCTCCAGTGCACGCAAGCGTTGCGACACCGCCGACTGCGTGATCGCCAGGCGCACCGCCGCTCGCTCGAAGCTGCCTTCGTCCACCAGCGCCGCCAGGCAGTCGAGTGAGGCCGGGTCAAAGTCGTTCATAAGTAGAGTTAATGTTATCGGAAGAATATTCATCCAGCTTCATTTTCTGCGGTCGGCTGCCGACAATCCGCCCATGGTCCCCACGATGGCCCGAGCGGACCTGCAACCCTCATCCCGTAGGAGTCGTTCATGCGAGTCATCGTCCTTGGCGCCGGCATCATCGGTATCAGCACGGCCTGGTACCTGCTGGAAGAGGGTCACGACGTGACCGTGGTCGACCGCCAGCCCGATGCGGGTCTGGAAACCAGCTTTGCCAACGGCGCGCAGATCTCGGTGAGCTTTTGCGAACCCTGGGCGAATGCCGGTGCGCCGCTGAAGGTGCTGAAGTGGCTGATGCGCGACGACTCGCCGCTGCTGTTCCGCCCGAAGCTGGATCCGCACCAGTGGCTGTGGGGCCTGAGCTTCCTGGGGCAGTGCACCGACGCCGCCTTCGAGCGCAATGTGCGCCAGCTCGTGGCCCTGGGCCGCTACAGCCATGACTCCCTGAAGTCGCTGGTGGCCACCACCGGCATCGAGTACGAGCGCCTGGAGCGCGGCATCCTGCATTTCTTCTCGAGCCAGAAGGACCTGGAAGCCGGTGCCGACGGCGCCGAGATCATGCGCAAGTACGGGGTCGACCGGCGTGTGCTGACGCGCGACGAAGTGCTGCGCATCGAGCCCGCGCTGGCCACCTACGGCCCGCGCATCCACGGCGGCACCTTCACGCCGAGCGACGAGTCCGGTGACGCCCGCGTCTTCACCCAGAAGCTGGCCCGTCTGTGCGCCGAACGCGGCGCGCGTTTCCTGTACGAGCACGAAGTGCTGGGCATCGACCAGGCGGGCGGGCGCATCGACGCCGTGCGGGTGGCCGACATGCGCACCGGCCAGCGCAGCACCCTCAAGGGGGACAGCTACGTGGCGGCGATGGGCTCCTACACCGCGCCGCTGCTGCGCCCGCTGGGCGTGCCGCTCAACATCTACCCGGCCAAGGGCTATTCGGCCACGCTGCGTCTGAAGCAGCCCGAGCGGGCCAGTGTCGTGAGCCTGATGGACGACGGTCGCAAGATCGCGATCTCGCGCCTGGGCGACCACATCCGCATCGCCGGCACGGCCGAGCTGGCGGGGTATGACACCCGGCTGGACACCGCCACGGCCAAGGTGCGCTGCCAGTCGCTGGTCGACCGCTACGAGGCGCTGTTCCCCGGTGTGGCCGACCTGTCCGAACCCAACTTCTGGACCGGCCTGCGTCCGAGCACCCCGACCAACATTCCCTACATCGGCCGCAGTGCGGTGCCCAACCTGTGGGTCAATGCCGGTCACGGCACCCTGGGCTGGACCCACGGCGCCGGCTCGGGCCGCGCGCTGGCCGAGTTGATGAGTGGGCGCCAGCCGGCCCTGGAATTCAACTTCCTGGGGCAGCGGGGCCAGGCGCCGAGCCGGGTGAGCGGTCGCCGCGCGATCGCCTGAGTCCAGCACCCTCCGGCCGGCGCGTCAGTGGTGGCGCAGCCCGGCCTCGATGATCAGCGCACGCATCCAGGCGTGGGCCGGGTGACGGTCGTGCCTCTGATGCCACAGCACCTCCACGTGCACCCGCTGCAGGTTGAGCGGGATGGGCTGGATCGCCAGCTGATCTTCCATGCCGGTGGCCGGCAGGAACTCGCGCGGCAGCACGGTCAGCAGATCAGAGTGAGTGACCACTCTGCCCGCGGTGAAGAACTGGTTGACCGTGAGCACCACCCGGCGCGTGCGGCCAACCGCAGCCAGGGCCTGGTCGACAAAGCCATGCGCTCGCCCTGAAAAACTCACCAGCAGGTGGTGCGCCTGGCAGAAGGCGTCCAGCGTCAGCGGCTGCTGCGCCAGCGGATGCCCCTTGCGCATCACGCACACATATTCACCGTCGTACAGGCGCTGATGATGCAGTGCAGCCTGGCTGCCCTGGGCCGACAGCGCTGCCACCGCATCCGGGAAGTACCCCACCGCAAAGTCGGCCTCGCCCTTTTCCAGCCAGGCGCGCGGGTCGCGGGTGGTGAGCGGCAGCACGCGGATGTTGGTGAGCGCCTGCTCTTTTTCGATCGAGCCGATCAAGGCGGGCATCAGGGTGGCCGCGGTGGCGTCCGCCATCGCGATGCGGAAGTTCACCGCTTCGGTCCGTGGGTCGAAGCTGGCTGGCTCGATCACTTCCCGCAGTCGGCTCAACGCCGCTCGAACCTCAGGCCAGAGTGCCTCGGCGCGCGGGGTCGGCTTCACGCCGAAGGCGGTACGGGTCAGCAGTTCATCGCCCAGCGCCTCGCGCAGGCGCTTGAGCGCATTGCTCACGGCCGGCTGCGTCATTGCCAGGCGTTCGGCGGCGCGGGTCAGGTTCTGCTCGGCCATCACCTGGTCGAACACGCGCAGCAGATTGAGGTCGAGCGTGCGGAAGCTCATGGGCCAGGATCATGACATGCCACTTGTGAATATCAGTGATTCCCACAATCCATTGGCGACATATCTAGGGTTAACCCTAGAATTCATTCCAACACGCAATCACTGCGTGTCTTGAAAGGAAGAAAGATCATGGCAGCCACTACTCTCAAACTCTCGTCGGTCCCGGTTCGTACCGCTCCGCGCGGCGCGGGTTGGGCAGCCACCGCCTTTGCCGCTGTGCTCGAAGCCGGCGCATCCCTGATCGACAGCTACATGGCGCAACGTCGCCGCGCTGCCGAACTGCGTGCGATGCAGGACATGCTCCGCCTGGCCGACAGCTATGCCAACAGCCAGCCCGGCTTTGCTTCGGACCTGCGTGCCGCTGCAACCCGAGTGAGCGAAGGCTACTGAGCCGTCCCGGGGCCGCCGAGGCGGTCCCAAGAAGAGAAAAGCCGCCTGTTGGGCGGCTTTTTGCTTTCCTGAACCGTACCGCCGGGCCTCGCTGGCCAGGCGGTCCGCCAGACGCCCAGTGCCTCAGGCGTTCAGGCGCTGCTCGATGCGAGCCTTGGTGTCGGTCAGTTCGGTCGGCAGGTGGTAGGCGAGCTGGGCAAACAGTTCGCCGTGCAGCTTGAGCTCCTGCACCCAGGCCGCATGATCCAGGCTGCTGACCTGCTCGAACTGCTCGCGGCTGAAGTCCAGGCCGTTCCAGGTGATGTCGTCATAGCCGGGGCTCACGCCGAACACATGTTCCTTGCCCTGGGCCTGGCCTTCGATGCGCTCGAGCATCCACTTCATCACGCGCATGTTCTCGCCAAAACCGGGCCACACGAACTGGCCGGTGTCGTCCTTGCGGAACCAGTTGACGGTGTAGATGCGCGGCAGGCGGGCGCCCTGGGCTTCGAGCTTGCGGCCCAGGTCCAGCCAGTGCTGGAAGTAGTCGCTCATGTTGTAGCCGGCAAACGGCAGCATCGCGAACGGGTCACGGCGCACGACACCCTGGGCGCCGGCGGCCGCTGCGGTGGTTTCCGAGCCCATCGTGGCGGCCATGTAGACCCCTTCGACCCAGTTGCGGGCTTCGGTCACCAGCGGCACGGTGGTGGAGCGGCGGCCGCCGAAGATGAAGGCATCGATCGGCACGCCGGCGGGGTCGTCCCAGGCGCCGTCGAGCGCCGGGTTGTTGGTGGCGGCCACGGTGAAGCGGGCATTCGGGTGTGCGGCCTTGGCGCCGGTTGCCTTGGCGATCTCGGGGGTCCAGTCCTTGCCCTGCCAGTCGATGCAGTGCGCCGGAGCGGGGCCCATGCCTTCCCACCACACGTCGCCGTCGTCGGTCAGCGCCACGTTGGTGAAGATCACGTTCTCGCGCAGCGAGGCCATGCAGTTCGGGTTGGTCTTTTCGTTCGTGCCGGGCGCCACGCCGAAGTAACCGGCTTCCGGGTTGATCGCATACAGGCGACCGTCGGCGCCCGGCTTGATCCAGGCGATGTCATCGCCGATGGTGGTGACCTGCCAGCCCTCGAACCCCTTGGGCGGGATCAGCATCGCAAAATTGGTCTTGCCGCAGGCGCTCGGGAAGGCCGCCGCGATGTGGTACTTGCGCCCGGCCGGGTTGGTCACGCCCAGGATCAGCATGTGCTCGGCGAGCCAGCCCTGGTCGCGCCCCATCGTCGAGGCGATGCGCAGCGCGAAGCACTTCTTGCCCAGCAGCGCATTGCCGCCGTAACCCGAGCCATAGCTCCAGATCTCGCGGGTCTCGGGGTAGTGGACGATGTACTTGGTCGGGTTGCACGGCCAGGACACGTCGGCCTGGCCCGCCTGCAGCGGCGCACCCACCGTGTGCACGCAGGGCACGAAGTCGCCGTCCACCCCCAGCACGTCGATCACGGCACGGCCCATGCGGGTCATGATGCGCATGTTCACCGCCACGTAGGGGCTGTCGGACAGTTCCACGCCGATGTGGGCGATCGGCGAACCCAGCGGGCCCATCGAGAACGGCACGACATACATCGTGCGCCCGCGCATGCAGCCCTTGAACAGCGCCTGGTCGCCGGTCTGCAGCAGGGTGCGCATTTCGGCCGGGTCGGTCCAGTTGTTGGTCGGGCCGGCGTCTTCCTTGCGTTGCGAGCAGATGAAGGTGCGGTCTTCGACGCGCGCGACGTCGCTCGGGTCGCTGCAGGCGAGGTAGCTGCCCGGGCGCTTGACCGGGTCGAGCTTGCGGAAGGTGCCGGCGTCCACCAGCTTCTGGCACAGGCGGTCGTATTCTTCCTGGCTGCCATCGCACCAGTACACGGCCTCGGGCTGCGTCAAGGCGGCGATCTCCGACACCCAGGCGATCAGCTTGGCATTCTTGACGTAGGCGGGCGCGTTGATGCGCAGACCCTGCATGACGGGCTGGTTCATGGACACTCCAAACATGTAGAACACGGAATTTGGAGAGCCCCCGGGTCGACGCGGAGGTCACAAGCTGTGGAGCATCCGCGGTGCAAGGCTCACCGAATGCCGCGTGCCCGCGGGGGACCGGATCGGTGGGTTACATCCGGGTACGCCGCGCGGTGGGGCGGGTGAGGCTGCGCCGTCCTGCGGGCCATGCAAGAGGTTCAGGCCAGGCCTGGGCAGGACGCGATCTGCGGCGGGGTGAGCCGACAAACCACGCGATCGGGGCAGCCGGAGTCCAGTGTAATCGTCCGGTAACTTTCCGGGCCATCCAAACTATGCAAATCCGGAATGACGGCATGCCGGCGGCGGTGGCGGGTGTGCGTTGGGCGGATGTCGGCCTCTGTCGCGGCCGATGCGGCTGGTTAACATCGTCCGCATGCAAGGAAGAGTGCTTTCCATCCAGGTGGGCCCGGCGCGGCCCACGCTGATCCAGGGTCGCGAGGTGCTGACCGCCTTCCACAAGCAGCCCGTCAGCGGTCCGGTCGCCGTTGCGCGCCTGGGACTGGCCGGCGACGACCAGGCCGACAGCAGCGTGCACGGCGGCCTGACCAAGGCGGTGTATGCGTATCCGCATGAGCACTACCCGGTGTGGCAGACCCTGCGCGCCCAGGCGGGCCTGGCGCCCTGGGGCGAGGCTGCCGGCGGCGGCCTGGTCGGCGAAAACCTCACGATCACCGGGCTGCTCGAGGCGCAGGCCTGGGTGGGCGACGTGCTGCGGTTCCCCCGTTGTGCGCTGGCGATCAGCGAACCGCGCTTTCCGTGCTTCAAGTTCGACGCGGCCATGGGTTTCCGGCAGGCGTCGAAGATGATGGCGCAATCGGGCTATTGCGGCTTTTACCTGGGTGTGGTCGAGCCCGGTGAGCTGGCCCCGGGCGAACACTACGAACTGGTGCCCGGCCCGCGCGAGGTCTCGATCGCCGAACTGTTCCGCGCCCGCGTGAAGCGCTGAGAAGGTGTGAACGAATCCGCCATGCCCGCTCAATCCCCCCGGACGCACCAGCTCGGCGTTGCAAATGCGCGCCGTAGCCCGAGCTACGGCTGTGCTTTGCGCCTTGACCCGGCACGCCCGGGTGGCCTGCTCGGCCACGCCGGATTCATTCACACCTTCTGAGCGCCCCCAGGACCGGGCTGCGCCCGGCCCGCCCCCCGCGGGGGTCAAGGAAACTTGGGACGGCCCGGCGTTTCCTTCTGAGTCACCGATCCAGCGTTGACGTGGGCGCCCTGTGGGCCCACCATGGCCGGCGAGACTTTCCAACCCACCAGGAGGATTCCCCATGGGACTGATGAGCTTTTTCAAGGAAGCCGGCGAAAAGCTGTTCGGCAAGGACGACACGCCCGCGGCGGCAGCCCCCGCGGCTGCAGCGGCCGATCCCGCGGCGGCCCAGGCCCGCATGGCCGAGGCCAATGAGCGCGCCGCCGCAGCGATCACCAAGTACATCGGTGCCAACGGGCTCTCGGCCGACGCACTGCAGGTGAGTTTCGACGGCAGCTCCAGCACCGTCACCGTCGCGGGTGTGGCCGCCGACCAGGCCACCAAGGAGAAGATCCTGCTGTGCTGCGGCAATGTGCAGGGCGTGGCCGGCGTCAATGACCTGATGACGGTGCAGGCCAGCGAGCCCGAATCGCAGTTCCACACCGTGGTCAAGGGCGACACCCTGTCGGCGATTGCCAAGAAGTTCTACGGCAATGCCAATGCCTACATGAAGATCTTCGAGGCCAACAAGCCCATGCTCAGCCACCCGGACAAGATCTACCCGGGCCAGCTGCTGCGGATTCCGCCGCAGTCCTGAGCGGCTCAGGTCCGCGTCCGCGTGCTCCAGCGGAACAGCGGGCCCACGAGCATCACCACGGCCGCCATGCGCGTGACGTGGAAGGCCGTGACGATGGGCACGCCGAGTTGCAGCACCTTGGCGGTGATGCACATCTCGGCGATGCCACCCGGCGAGGTGCCCAGCAGCACCGTGGCCGGATGCAGGCCGGTCCAGCGCGCCAGTCCCCAGGCGAAGGCCGCATTCAGCACGATGAGGCCCAGCGTGCCGATCGCCACCGTGGCCAGCCAGCGCGGGGCGGTGTGCAGGAACTGCGGCGTGAAACGCACGCCCAGCGACACGCCGATGAACAGCTGGCCGAGGTTGGTCACCCAGCGTGGCAGGGCTGACAGCTCCACGCCCCCGGCGGTGAGGGCCGCCGCCACCACCAGCGAGCCCATCACCCAGGGATTGGGTTTGTTCAGCCACTGCAGCACCAGCGACAGGCTGGCCGTCAGGGCCAGCAGCAAGGCCAGGCCGGCGGGATCGACCACCTGCGGTCCGGGCACGAAGGGATCCAGGCCCTGCACGCCGGCAAACTGGAAGCCGAACGGGATCACGACCACCACCAGCAGGATGCGCATGCTGTGGGCCGCCGCCACCAGATCGACCCGCCCGCCATGGCGCTCGGCCAGCACCGCCATCTCGGACGCGCCGCCGATCGCGCTGGCAAAAAACGTGGTGGCCCGGTCCAGGCCCGGCACCCCGACGTTGTGACGCGCCAGGAACCCGCCAAACAGCGCCCCCATCACCAGCGCCCAGGCAATACCCACCACGATGCCCGCGGCCTGGTCGAGCACGATGCCCACGACCTGGGGCGTGAAGTACAGGCCGAGGGCGGTGCCGATGGCCCACTGGCCCGCATTGCGCAAGGGCGTGGCGGTGGCCAGGGGTGCGCCGAACAGGCAACCCAGCGCCGTGGCCAGCAGCGGGCCGATCATCCACGGCAGCGGCGTGCCCAGGGCGTCGCAGGCGCCGGCGGCCGCAGCGGCCAGCGCCAGCGTGAGGGCGATGCGCAGGCCTGGGTGCCAGGCGGAAGGACGGGGCAGGGCGGACACGGTCGTGGTGGGCAGTGGGCTGCATCGTAGCGATCGGGCCTGTCATCCGCCTGTCCATGCCGCGCGAGGCGCCCACCGGAGCGGCTGGGGCCACGTAACATCACGGCTCCGTCGCCAGGAGCCCGATGCATGATTGCCCGTCTGCCCGCCCGTTCCACTGCCTTGCTCGTGGTGCTGGCGGCCACCGCCACCGGGGCGCCCGAGCCCGCGCGTGCTCAGGCTGAAGGCGGTGAGGCGGCCGACACACCGACCCTCGGTGAAGTGGTGGTGCGCTCGCGCCGCTCGATCGAACAACGCTTCTTCTCGGCCGGTTCGCTGGTGGTGGTGGACCGGCGCGACATCGAACAACTGGGCGCCGACACCATCGGCGACGTGCTGCGCCAGCTGCCGGGCGTGCAGATCACGACCAACGCCAATGGCAGTGTCGAGATCCGCATGCGCGGCATGGATGCCAGTGCCACCCGGGTGCTGGTGGACGGGCAGCGCGTCACCGGCCGCGCTCAACTCCCGTTCGACCAGCTGCCAGCCGAGCTGATCGAGCGCATCGAGGTGCTGCGGGCCCCGACAGCCGAACATTCGGGTGCCAGCGGCGGCACGATCAACTTCGTGCTGCGCCAGGCCACCGCCCGCCGCGAGACCTCGATCCGGCTGACCAACAACCATGTGTGGGACCGCAACGCGGCGCAGTTTTTCGTCTCGCGCAGCGGCCCGCTGGGCGAAGCCCGGCCCGACGCCGCACCGCAGGGCGGCCCGAAGGTGCCGCCGCCGGCACCGCCCTGGTCGTACTTCGTGTCGCTGTCGGGCGGTGAACTGCTGCTGGGGTCGGATGTGGCGCGTCATCAGCGCAGCAACGGCCCGGCCCGCTTCGATCTCGAAGCGGATACCCGGATGCGGCGCAATGAGTGGACCTTGCTGCCGCGCCTGCAGGGCCGGCTGGGCCCGCGTGACCAGGTCAACCTGAACGCGACCTTCACCTCCACCGAGTGGGATGGCCGCCAGCGCAGTGCCGGGCAGGGGGTGTCGGTCGGCGGCGCACCCTACACCACGCAGGCGGTCGACCCCTTCCTGACACGCCGCAGCCATGCCCAGGCCACGCTGGACTGGTCGCGCCGGTTCGACACGAGCAAGCTCGAAACCACGTTCAGCACCGCGCGCAGCTCCGAGAAGGTCGACCGCGAGGGACGCTCGGAGGTGAGCGGTGAGCGCGGCGGCACGCAGACGCACTATCGCTTCGAGGACGACCGGCGCGAGCGCCAGATCGGCATCAAGAGCAAGCTGTCCGGCACTGACAGCCCGCTGCTGTGGACCGCCGGCATCGAGTTCGACCAGCGCCGGCTGGATGTGGACACCGAACGCAGCACCGCCGGGGCGCCCGAGGCCAGCGCGGCCGAGGCCACGCTGCGCCGCACCGCCGTGTGGACCGACCGCGAATGGGAGCTGCCCGCCAGCACCACCCTGACGCTGGGCCTGCGCGCCGAGTCGGTCCATGCGCGCGCCCTGTCGAGCGATGCCGACGGGTCGCGGCGTTCGACCCTGCGCGAGACCTACCTGCAGCCGTCGCTGCACACCCGCACGCCGATCGGCGAGGCCCTGCAGTGGCGCAGCAACCTGGCGCACATCACGCGCACACCGCGCATCTGGGACCTGATCGACCGCACCATTCCCAGCCAGGGGGCCAACAGCGTCAACAACCCTGACTACACCGGCAACCCCGAGCTGCGGCCGGAGACCGCCTGGACACTGGACACCGGTTTCGAGCGTCGCCTGGGCGCCGACGGCCTGGCAGGCCTGAGCCTGTTCGTGCGGCGGGTGGACGACGTGCTGGCGGTGTCCGTGAGCCAGGTCGACGGGCGCTGGGTGGCCAGCCGCGACAACGTCGGCGACGCCACCGTCTGGGGCCTCGAAGGTGATCTGAAGTCGGGACTCGCCTGGGCCGGTCTGGGCAGCGACTGGACCCTCTCGGTCAATGGCAGCGTGCTGCAGTCGCGCATGACCAGCGGCCCCGATCGCGGCGCGCGCATTCCGGGGCAGGCGCGCTACCTGGCCACCGTCACCGTGGCCAAGCCAGTGCGGGCCACCGGCGGCTGGTATGGCGGCGCCACGCTCACCGTGACCGGGCCGTCGCAGCTGCGCACCACCGGCACCTCGGGCCGCGAACGCACGCGCGTCACGCTGGATGTCCACGTCGGCAGTGTGGTGCGCGGCTGGGGCTACTGGCGGCTGGGTGTGTTCAATGTGGGGGATGCTCCGTACCGGCGCGAACGGCACTATCAGGACGTGCAGCGCGGCGACGTCGAAGAAAGCTCGCGGATGACGCTGACGCCCCGGATCTACATGACAGTCGGTACACGTTTCTGAGGCCGAAGCACCCGGCAGCGCAACGCGACCGGTTTGAATCCCGGCCATGGGGTAGGGGGTAGGCAAACCCGGGTTTGTCCGTATAATAAGAATCGTTCTCATTCATGAGCGATGACGTGACCTCTTCTGCAACCGTGGCGCCGGCCCCCCGGCCCGAGTCCGGCGGCCCGCCGCAGGCCCTGCTGCGCCCGCCGGGGACCTACGGCGCTGCGCCGTCGGGCCGTGACCGCGCGATCGCGCTGGGCGCCGTGGTGGTGGCCCATCTGGCGGCCGGCTGGGGCCTGCTGCAGGTCGACGCCGTGCGGGAAGCCGTGGGTGAGGCCGCCCCGGTGTTCGTCGAGTTCCTGACGGTGGCGCCACCGCCCCCGCCGGTCCCCGTGCCGCCGCCCCCTCCGCCGCCACCTCAGCCCAGGCCACGGCCGAAAGAACCACCACCGCCCGCGCCGATCGTGACGGCGCCGCCCACGCCGGCCCCTGCGCCCTTCGTGGCGCCACCGCCGCCGGTGGAGCCGCCCGCACCGCCGGCACCCATCGTGCCGCTGGTGCCCCCGGCGCCGCCGGCCCCGCCTGCGCCACCGCCGCCCGAGCCCCGCACCGTGTCGATCAGCCAGCTCGAACTGGCCGCACCGATCACGCCGCCGGTCTACCCCGCGCAGTCCAGCCGCCTGGGTGAAACCGGCCGGGTGGTCGTGCGGGTGCTGTTCGACGCCACCGGCCGGCCGGTGCAGGCGCAGGTGACCGATTCCTCCGGTTTCAGCCGGCTGGACGACGCGGCCGTCCGCGCCGCCCGCACGGCCCGCATCAAGCCCTTCCTGGTCGGCGGTCAGCCGCAGCCGGTGTGGGCCCGCATTCCCTTCGACTTCAACCTGGACAACTGACCATGACTCCCGAATCCACCCTGGGCTTCGGCCATTTCATCGCGCAGTCCGACGCGGTGGGCAAGTCCCTGCTGGGCATCCTGATCCTGATGTCGGCCGTCTCGTGGTACCTCATCATCATGAAGGGCATCACGCAGTTCATCCGCAAGCGGCGCAGCGAGGCCTTCCTGCACTTCTTCTGGAATGCCAGCTCGCTGGAGGCCGTGCAGAACGAGATCTCGACCCACGGCGTGCGTGATCCCTTCTCGCACCTGACCGCCCATGCCATGCATGCGCAGGCCCACCATGCCAAGTACGGCGCGGCCAAGCTCGAGGAAGCCGGCAGCGCGCAGGACTTTCTCACCCGCACGATCAAGAAGACGCTGGACGAGGAAACCATGCGCCTGGAAAACGGCCTGACGGTGCTGGCCACCGTGGGCGCAACGGCCCCGTTTGTCGGCCTGTTCGGCACGGTCTGGGGGGTCTACCACGCGCTGGTGGCCATCGGCATGAGCGGCGCCGGCACGCTGGACAAGGTCGCCGGCCCGGTGGGCGAGGCGCTGATCATGACCGGCATCGGCCTGGCCGTGGCGATCCCGGCCGTGATGGGCTACAACTGGCTGACCCGCAGCAATCGCGTGCTCACCGCCAAACTCGACGCCTTTGCCTTCGAACTCTTCACCTTCCTGTCGATGGGCCAGTCGCTCAACGGCGGGAGCCAGGGTGAAAACGTGCGTCCGATCAAGGCCGCTGCCAAGGCCTGATCGGCCCGAGCCACAAGGAATACCGCCATGGCCTTTGCCAGCTTCGACAACAAGTCCTCGGGCGCGCCGGTGTCGGAGATCAACATGGTGCCGCTCATCGACGTGATGCTGGTGCTGCTGGTGATCTTCATCGTGACGGCGCCGCTGCTCACCCATTCGGTCAAGCTGGACCTGCCCAAGGCCAGCGCCGCCGAGAACCAGCTCAAGCCCGAAAAGATCGAGTTCGCGATCGACGCGTCGGGCCAGCGGTTCTGGAATGGCGAGCCGGTCACTCGCGAGGTTGCCGCGCAGCGCTTCCAGGCCGAGGGCGCCAAGCCCGAAGGCGCCAAGCCCGAGGTGCATCTGCGTGCCGACCAGTCGGTGCCGTATCGGCATGTCGCCGAGACCCTGGCCGATGCCTCCAAGGCCGGCCTGAGCAAGATCGGCTTCATCAGCGAACCCGAAACACGCTGAACCCTTTGCCCTGACCCTGCCGGCGCATGGGGTGCGCCGGCACCGCCCACCCAGGCGCGCCCTGCACCGCAGGCGCCACCCCAGGCACGGCATTCACAGGACCCTGTTGCTGCAGACCTGCCATGAACCGCCATTTCTGGGTACTTGCCCATCGTTACGCCGGCCTGTTCATCGCCGGTTTCCTGCTGATCGCCGGCCTGACCGGCAGCCTGCTGGCCTTCTACGACGAGCTCGACGTGGCGCTGAACCCCGAGCTGCGCCTGGCACCCGACGTCGACCCGGCCACGACCCTCGATCCGCTGGTGCTGCGTGAACGCGTCGAGCGGGCCCTGCCGCGCGACGCCCACATCGACTACCACCCGCTGCGCACCGAACCCGGCCGTTCGGCCCAGCTCTATGCCTGGCGACTGGAGGGGCCCGAGGGGGCCAAGGCGCTGCGTTTCTACGAGGTGTTTGCCCACCCCGCCACCGGCGAGGTGCTGGGCGAACGCGAACGGGGCGCCTGGATCTTCGATCGCGCCCACCTGATGCCGCTGGTCTACCAGCTCCACTACGCGCTGACCATTCCCTACCCCTGGGGCATGTGGCTGTTCGGTGTGGTGTCCTTTGTCTGGCTGATCGACTGTTTCGTCGGCGCCTGGCTGACGCTGCCGCGCCGGCGAGCAGGTTTCTGGCGGAGCTGGAAGCCTGCCTGGCTGGTCAAGCGCGGTGGCAGCGCCTACCGGATCAACTTCGACCTGCACCGGGCCGCCGGCCTGTGGATCTGGGGCTTGCTGATCGTGTTTGCGGTCTCAAGCGTCAGCCTGAACCTGCGCGAGGAGCTGTACCTGCCGGTACTCAAGCGCATCGTGCCGACGGTGGACCACCATGATGTGCTGCCCGACCTGGGCCAGGCACCGCTGATGCAGGCCAACATGAGCTGGGCCCAGGCCCGCGCGCGCGGACGCGAGCTGATGGCCGCACGCGCCCGTGAACACGGTTTCGAGGTGCAGCACGAGGAAGCGATGATGCTCGCCCGCGACCATGGCGCGTGGTACTACGCGGTGCGCAGCTCGCGTGACTTTGCCGACGATCACGGCCACACGGCGGTGTACTTTTCGGCGCAGGATGAAACGGGCCGGGAGCTGGGCTTCGAGCATCCGACGATCGCGCCGGGCAACACCTTCACCAGCTGGCTGGCGGCACTGCACACGGCCAAGGTCTTCGGCCTGCCCTGGCGGCTGCTGGTCACGGCGGTCGGCCTGCTGGTGGCCGTGCTGTCGGTCACCGGGGTGGTGATCTGGTGGCGCAAGCGCGAGGGGCGCCGGCAGCCGCAGCGTGCACCGGTCCGCAGCGACGGGCCCGCACCGCGGGCCGCGCCCAACGAGCCGGCCGGTCTGGCATAGATCAAAAAGCTATTTATGTATGGGTGATTCATTCCGCGAAGGTATGTATCATCCTGTCTCGTCCGGGTTTTCCCGCCCGGGCAGCGGCCAGGCGCCGGCCGCAGCTGCCACGGCGCCCAACCTGTTCGACCTGTCTTCATTGCCATGAGTGCCTTCAACGAAGAACGCGTGCTGAGCGTGCGCCACTGGACCGATCGCCTGTTCAGCTTCACCACCACCCGCGACCAGGCGTTCCGCTTCCAGAACGGCCATTTCACGATGATCGGCCTGAAGGTCGAGGGCAAGCCGCTGCTGCGGGCCTACAGCGTGGCCAGCGCCAACTACGAAGAACACCTCGAGTTCTTCAGCATCAAGGTGCCCGACGGCCCGCTGACCTCGCGTCTGCAGCACCTGAAGGAAGGCGACACCATCCTTGTCGGCCGCAAGCCCACCGGCACCCTGCTGCTGGACTACCTGCTGCCCGGCAAGCGCCTGTACCTGCTGTCCACCGGCACCGGGCTGGCCCCCTTCCTGAGCGTGATCCGTGATCCGCACACCTATGAACGCTTCGAGCAGGTCGTGCTGGTGCATGGCTGCCGCACGGTGAGCGAACTGGCCTACCAGGATCTCATCACCGAAGAACTGCCCAACCACGAGTTCCTCGGCGAGCTGGCCGCCCGCCAGCTGCTGTACTACCCCACGGTGACGCGTGAGCCCTTCCGCAACCAGGGTCGCATCACCACCTTGATTGAAAACGGCAAGCTGTTCGAGGACCTGGGCGTGCCCGCGTTCAACCCGGCCGAAGACCGCGTGATGATCTGCGGCAGCCCGCAGATGCTCAAGGACCTCAAGCAGCTGCTCGACCAGCGTGGTTTCCACGAGGGCAACACCAGCAAGCCTGGCGACTACGTGATCGAGCGCGCCTTCGCCGAGCAGTGATCCTGCCGATCCTGCCGATCAGGCCACCGGCCTGACCGCACCCACGGCCGCCGCCCGCCCCGGGCCGCGGCCGTGTGCATTTCCAGCGGGTGACGCGGCCCGGTATCCTCCTGCCCATGTATGCGCAATTCTTCGGGCTGAAGCACACGCCCTTCTCGATCGCGCCGGACCCGCGCTACCTCTTCATGAGCGAGCGTCACCGGGAGGCGCTGGCGCACCTGCTCTACGGGCTGGACGGTGGGGGTGGGTTCGTGCTGCTGACGGGCGAGATCGGCGCCGGCAAGACCACGGTGTGTCGCTGCTTCCTCGAGCAGATTCCGCGGCGCTGCAACGTTGCCTACATCTTCAATCCCAAGCTCACGGTGACCGAGCTGCTGAAGTCGGTGTGCGAGGAATTCCGCATTCCGCATCCGGCGTCTGCGCAGGCCACCGTGAAGGACTACGTCGACCCGATCAACGAATTCCTGCTGAAGACGCATGCCGTCGGGCAGAACAATGTGCTGATCATCGACGAGGCGCAGAACCTGTCGGCCGACGTGCTCGAACAGCTGCGCCTGTTGACGAACCTGGAAACCAGCGAGCGCAAGCTGCTGCAGATCGTGCTGATCGGCCAGCCGGAACTGCGCGACATGCTGGCCAGACCCGAACTGGAGCAGCTGGCCCAGCGCGTGATTGCGCGTTTTCACCTGGAGGCCCTGTCCGAGCCCGAGACCGCGCAGTACATCCGCCACCGCCTGGCGGTGGCCGGCATGCAGCGTGCCACACCCTTCAGCCGCAAGGTGATGCGGCGCATCCACACCTTGTCGCGCGGTATTCCGCGCCGCATCAACCTGCTGTGCGACCGCGCGATGCTCGGCGCCTACGGCAAGGGCCGCACCCGGGTCGACGACGAAATCGTTGCACAGGCGGCCCGCGAGGTGTTCGATCGCTCGATACCGGCAGCACGCACCTGGGCGCTGTGGGGGGCGCGTGCCCCCTGGGCGCCGTGGGCGGCCCTGGCCGTGGCCGGGCTGGGGCTGGCGGGCGGCGGGCTGGCCTTGGGGGCCTGGTGGGCCAACGGGCGCACACCGGCAGGCGCTGCGGCCCCGGTGGCCGCAGCCGCGTCCGCCCCCGTTGCGGCGGCGGCCAGCCGTGCCGCACCGCCGCAGCCGGTCCGGGCCGATACGATGTCGGCGGGGGCCTCGGCGCCGCAGGCCTCGCCCGAGCGGCTGGCCTCCACCGCCGAACTGGTCGCGCTGCTGGGGCGTCTGTTTGCCGACGAGACCAGCGCCTGGCGCGCGCTGGCACGCCAGTTCGGTGCGGACCCGGGCAGCGACGACCCTTGCCAGGCGCTGGCCCGCCAGCAACTGCAATGCCACCGCAGCGCCTCCAGCGTCGCGCTGATCCGCCTGCTCGACCGCCCGGGGTTTCTCACCCTGCATGGCCCGAGCGGTGAAACCCGCCATGTGCTGCTCACCGGCCTGGACGAAGACACGGCAGTGCTGGACGTGCAGGGCCGCGCGCAGCCGGTGTCGCTGCCGGCGCTGGCGGCTGTCTGGAAAGGGGACTTCGCCACGCTGTGGCGTGCACCGGCAGGCTACAACGGCATGGTGCTCGACGGCCACCGTGGCCCCGTGGTCGAGCGCCTGGCGGCCGACATCGCCCGGCTGGACCGCGGCAGCCCGCCCGCGCCGGGCCAGACGCTGGACGAGGCGCTCAAGGCCCGCGTGTATGCCTTCCAGCTGGGCCAGGGCCTCAAGCCCGACGGCATCGCCGGCCCCACCACCTTCATGCAGCTCAATCGTGCGACGGGCGTCGACGAGCCCCGCCTGCAGCACCGGAACTGACGGCCATGTCCTACATCCTCGATGCCCTGCGCCGCGCCAATGCCGAACGTGAACGCGAGCGTGGTGCGGCCCCCAGCATCCATGCCGCGTCGGCCGGCCTCGGCCCGGCCGTGGCCGATGACGACGACGAACAACGGGTGCGCTGGCCCTGGGCCGTGCTGGGCCTGGCGGTGGCCGGGGCCGCCGTGTGGCTGTGGGCGCCGTGGCGCGCGGCCGAGGCCCCCGTTGCGCTGGTGCCGCGTCCGGTCGCGCAGGCGGGCGCCGATGTGCCGGCCGCTGCGCCGGCCGCGGCCCCACCGGCTGCGCCACCTGTCGTGCCCGCGCCACCTCCGGTGGTGGTGCCGGTGATGCCGCCGCCCGCGCCGCCGCCCGTGGCCGCTGCACCCGCACCCGCACCTGCCGCGGCGCCCGCACCCCGACCCGCCCCGGCGGCCACGGCCGCCGCTCCCGCGGCCGCGCCACGGGCCGCCGCAGCATCGGCGCCGGCAGCGCCAGCGGCGCCGGTGCGGGTGTACACGGTGCAGGAGCTGCCCGACGACGTGCGCCGCAGCCTGCCGGTGCTGAGCATCGGCGGCTCGATCTACGCCGATGCGCCGCGCGACCGGCTGCTCATCCTGGGCGGGCGCCTGTTCCACGAGGGGGAGCAGCCGGCGCCCGGCCTCACCATCGAGCGCATCAAGCCGCGGGGGGCCGAGTTCACCTTCAAGGGATATCGCTACGAAGTCCCGTTCTGATCTGTGCGCCCCCAGGGCCGGGCTGCGCCCAGCCTGCCCCCCGAGGGGGTCAAGGAAACTTGGGGCGGCCCGGCG
>CAMLSD010000055.1 GCA_946482595.1 uncultured Comamonadaceae bacterium | reverse complement strand
ATGGTGCCGGCAAAGGCGCCGGGGGGCACACGGAAGTGGTACATCGACTGCATGGCCTGGTGGTCTTCCTTGCGGAAGCTCATCCAGCCCTTGGGGGTTTCGAAGCGCAGGCCTTCCATGTGGCCGATCAGGCGCTCGGTGTCGGTGTCGCCCTGGCTGGCGCGCAGTGCGGCCACCACAGCCATGGCGGCGGCAAAACCGCCGGCCGTGAACATGTCGGGGGGCCCGGCATGCCGCAGGAAGTGCTGCGTCGCGAGCCACAGGTTGGCCGGGTGGCGCGAAAACGCGTAGTAGTAGTACGCCGCGCCCTGCATGCCGGGCACACGGTTGAACTGCACCATGGCTGGCAGCGTGTTGCCGCCGGTGGCCACTTCGATGCCGTGGCGCCGCAGCTCGTCGGCGATCACGAAGGGGTTGCCCGCGCCCGCCCAGAGGATCCATACGACACGGCGGCCGGGCAGCCCGCGCAGCCGCTCGGCAAAGCGCTGTGCGGCGGCCGTGAAGTCGGGGGCGGTGGTGGCAGGAAGGTAGTCTTCATGCACCAGGCGGGCGCGGCGGATCGCGCCCTTGAAGGCCGCAATGCCGCTGCGGCCGAAGGCCGAGTCCTGCGCCAGGGTGGCGATGTTCATGTCGGCCTGGTCGAGCACCACCGCATTCGAGATGGCGTCCTGGCTGCTGTTGCGTCCGGTGCGGAACACATAGCGGTTCCAGCGCTCACCGGTGATGCTGTCGGCCACCGCCGGCTCCACCATCAGGATGCGCTTGCGGGCGGCAGCCACCGGCAGCATCGCCAGGGCCACACCGGACGACGTGGGGCCGATCGCCAGGTCGGCCCGGCCGTTGTCGTAGGCCTCCTCCAGCAAGGCCTGGCCCCGGTCGGGGCGGCCTTCGTCGTCGGCCTCAGTCACCACCAGGCGCCGGCCTGCCACCTGCAGGGTGCCACTGGTGGCGTACTCCAGGCCCATTGCAAAGCCGATCGCCGTCTGGCGGCCGTAGGCTTCGAGGGCGCCTGTGCGGCTGTAGATGTGGGCCAGGCGGATGTCGCGCGCCTGTGCGCGCAGCAGCGAAGCTGGTGCCGAAAGTGCGGCGGCTGTCAGGCCAAGGACGGCGCGGCGCCGGGACGGGACGTGGGTCATGCGGTGTCTCCTGCAACCCTCGCGATGGGGTCGTGACACACCTTGTTGCAAGTGCGGTGCCATGCCGGCTGTGCGCGGCAGTCAAGCGCAGTTCATGACGGAGTTGGCAGACAAGCGCGCCCGTGACGCTGATTTGTCCAGGCGTCGGGGTGAGCGTGTTTGATGCGCATACAGGGTTGTCCCGCAACGGTGTCTGGCCGGCGGACATGTGACTGATCTGTGGACAGCGCGTGTCAGATCCTGCGGCGCGTGCAGGCGCCTCGGCCGGGACGGGCCACATGGGGAGGTGTCATGCCGGGGCAGACGAGCACCCGCTTCCGCCTGCGCAGGCACATGGATCCCCGCCTGCGCGGGGATGACTTCTGCAGGCGGGTCATCCGAAGCGGGGCTTGGGGCACACCACGGTCACTTGCCTTGAACGCACGTGTCATGCCCGCGCAGGCGGGCATCCAGTGCTGCGTGCGCCGGCAGATGGATCCCCGCCTGCGCGGGGATGACTTCTGCGGGGGGTCATCCGGAGCGAGGCTTGAGGAACACCATGGTCACGCCACGTTGAACGCAGTTGTCATGCCCGCGCAGGCGGCCCCCCTCGCGGTGCCGCGATCACCGGGCGCCGCGATGCCTCAAGGGGGTGTGACGGGCGAAGGGGCGTCGCCGGCTTCGGCGCAGCGCTGGCACACGCAGGCGCGGCGCCGGGCTTCGGGCGGGATGCGGGCCAGCAGGGCCGGGTCGAAGCGGACTTCCGTGCACCAGCACGCGGGCACGACGGCCACCGGTGTGAGGCCTGGCGCTGCCTGCGGCGTGCAGGCCATGGCACAACGGTTGGCCCCGCCGCACAGCGGGCACCGGGCCGGATCGACGGTGTTGTCACTCACGGCTTTTTCTTCTGCGGCCGCACCCAGCCCTCGAGCGACATCTGCCGAGCACGCGACACGGTGAGCTGCCCGGCGGGGGCGTCCTTCGTGATGGTGCTGCCGCCGCCGATGGTGGCGCCCGCGCCCAGGGTGACCGGTGCGATCAGCACGCAGTTGGAGCCGACATGCACATCGTCACCGATGACCGTTCGGTGCTTGTTGGCCCCGTCATAGTTGGCGGTGATGCTGCCGGCGCCATAGTTGACGCGTTCACCCACCGTGGCGTCACCCAGGTAGGCCAGGTGATTGGCCTTGGCTCCGCGGGCCAGCGTGGAATTCTTGACCTCGACGAAGTTGCCGATGTGCACTTCCGGCCCCAGCACCGCGCCCGGACGCAGCCGCGCAAACGGCCCCACCAGGGCGCCCTCGCCCACCTGCACGCCCAGTTGCTCGCCATCGATGTGGGTGAAGGGGTGGATCACCGCGCCAGCGGCAATACGCGCATTGCGCAGCACGCAGTTCGCGCCGATGCGTACGCCTTCGCCGAGGCTCACGTCGCCTTCGAACACGCAGTTGACGTCGATCTCGACGTCCGGGCCGCAGCTGAGCTGCCCACGCAGGTCGAAGCGCGCCGGGTCGGCCAGGCGCACGCCGGCTTCCATCAGCCGTTCGGCCTGGCTGCGCTGGAAGCGTCGCTCCAGATCGGCCAGTTGCAGCGGGCTGTTCACACCCAGCACCTCGATCTCGCCGGCCGGCTGGGCCGCCACGACACTCACGCCGTCGGCCACGGCCATGGCGACGATGTCGGTCAGGTAGTACTCGCCCTGGGCGTTGTCGTTGCGCAGCGCGGCCAGCCAGCGCTTCAGGTGAGCGGTCGGCACGGCCATCATGCCGGTGTAGACCTCGCGGATCTCGCGCTGGGCCGGGGTGGCGTCCTTGTGCTCGACGATGGCGCGCACTTCGCTGCCTTCCCGCACGATACGTCCGTAGCCGGTCGGGTCGGCCAGGTCGATGGTCAGCAGCGCCAGGCGGTTGCCTGCACAGGCATCGACCAGTGCGCGGGCGGTGGCCGCTTCGATCAGCGGGACGTCACCGTTCAGGATCAGGGTGGTGCCGCTGTCGTCGAGCTCGGGCACGGCCTGCTGCACCGCATGCCCTGTGCCCAACTGGGGCATCTGCCGCACGAAGCGCAGATTGGGCGCCGCATCGTGCATCATGGCTTCAACCTGCTCGGCACCGTGGCCGGTGATCGTGATGAGCCGCCGCGGCGACAGGGTGGCGGCCGTGGCCAGCACATGGGCCAGCAGCGGTCGCCCGGCCAGCCGGTGCAGCACCTTGGGCAGGCTGGACTTCATGCGGGTGCCCTTGCCCGCGGCCATGATCACGACGTCGAGTGCCATGCGTAACTTTCGGAGCCAGATGAAGATGCGCCTGATTATCAGGGCCCGACTGTGGCTGTTGTGCCTGCTGGCGCCCCTGCTCCTGGGGGGGTGCAGCGCGATGCGCTTCGTGTATGGGCAGGCGCCCGACCTGACCTACTGGTGGCTGGACAGCTATGTCGATTTCAGCGAAGCGCAGTCGCCGAAGGTGCGCGAGGATCTGGCGCGCTGGTTCGCCTGGCATCGTGGCACGCAGTTGCCTCGGTATGCACAGGCACTGGGCCGCATGCAGCCCGAGCTGATGCAGGACACGACCCCGGCCGCGGTATGCCGCTGGTGGGACGAGCTTCAGACCTGGCGCGATGCGCTGGTCGACCAGGCCCTGCCGGCGTTTTCAGCGCTGGCGCTCGACCTGCACCCGTCTCAGCTCGACCATCTTCAGCGGCGGTTCGTGAAGTCGAACGAGGAATTCCGCAAGGACTACCTGCAGGACGATCCGCGCGAGCGCCAGCGCGAAGCCCTGAAACGTGCCGTCGACCGGGCCGAGATGCTGTACGGCAACCTCGACGAAGCCCAGCGCCAGTGGGTGGCGCAGCGCGTGGCCAGCTCACCCTTCGACCCGCAGCGCTGGTACGCCGAGCGCCAGCGCCGCCAGCAGGACACCCTGCAGACGCTGCGCAGCCTGGTCGGCCAGGACCTTGCCAGTGAGCAGGCGCAGACCGTGCTGCGGGCGTTCTTCCGGCGGCTGGCGCAATCGCCGGCAGAGGGTTACCGCAGCTACGCCGCCCAGTTGACGAGCTACAACTGTGAGTTCGCCGCGCAACTGCACAACCGCACCAGCCCCGCTCAGCGCCGGGTGGCACAGGACAAGTTCAAGGGCTGGGAGGCCGACCTGCGCACACTGGCGGCCAACGGGCAGGCCCGCTGAACGCTGCCCTCAGCGCGGGATCTCGATGCCCACACGGCGCGGGCTGATGGCCGGACGCGGGAAATCCTTCATCGCGGCCTCGAACAGGGTGCTGCGCAGGGCGTCGTCGGCCCAGCGCCCGTCGTGGCGCGCCTGCGTCTCGTAGAGCACCTGCTGGGTGCGCGCATCGCGGATCAGCACGCTCACATCGAACACGTAGTACGGCATGGGCATGTCCATCGACATGCCGATCCCCACGCCGCGGTAGCCTCGCCCGCCGTAGAACCAGCCGGTGCCGAAACGCGGATAGGGGTCATCCCAGGGCGCCCTCGCAAAGCGCGACTCACGGGCACCGACCTGGATGTTGACGTCGGCCTGTGCGGGGTCGACCTGCCTGAAACCGGCCTTCTGCAAGGCAGGCAGCGCGGCCGCCTCGATGCGGGCCTGGACCTCGGGCTGGGCCTGCTGTGACGGCAGCCGCTCGAAGCTGAAGGTCGTGACGGGTCGCGATGCGGGCCACTGGCTGTAGCTGGTGACATCGCTTTCGACCAGACGCACGCTGGCGCAGCCGCTGAGCACGGCGGCCAGCGCCAGGGCTGCCACGGATTTCCACATGATCGGCACCTCCTTGAGTGAACGGGCCCGGTGCACCGCCGGATTCAGTCGTCCAGCTTGAGGCGCACCACGGATGTTGTCGTGGGGGTGGCGCAGTCTTCGTCGTCGTCGAACGCCTTGTCACCCGCCGCGTCGGCCACGCCGGTGGGTTGGAGGCTGGTGAACGGGTACAGGTTCCGGTCCATCAGGTGCGAGGGCACGACCGTCTGCAAGGCGCTGAACATGTTCTCGACCCGCCCCGGGAACTTCTTGTCCCACTCGCGCAGCATGGCCTTCATCTGCTTGCGCTGAAGGTTCTCCTGGCTGCCGCACAGGGTGCAGGGAATGATCGGGAACTTGCGGTGCTCGGCCCAGGCCTCCAGGTCGTGTTCGGGCACATAGGCCAGCGGGCGGATCACCACGTTGCGCCCGTCATCGCTGACCAGCTTGGGCGGCATGCCCTTGAGCTTGGCGCCGAAGAACATGTTGAGCAGGAAGGTCTGCAGCATGTCGTCGCGGTGGTGGCCCAGCGCGATCTTGGTCGCCCCGAGTTCACCGGCCACGCGGTACAGCACACCGCGGCGCAGGCGCGAGCACAGGCTGCACATGGTCTTGCCTTCGGGCACCACCCGCTTGACGATGGAGTAGGTGTCCTGCTCCTCGATGTGGAAGTCCACGCCCCGGCTCTTCAGGTACTCGGGCAGCACATGCTCGGGGAAGCCGGGCTGCTTCTGGTCGAGGTTGACCGCCACGATGTCGAAATGCACCGGCGCACGGTTCTTCAGGTTGAGCAGGATGTCGAGCAGGGCATAGGAGTCCTTGCCGCCGGACATGCACACCATGACCTTGTCGCCCGGCTCGATCATGTTGAAGTCGCCGATCGCCTGGCCGACCAGCCGGTGCAGGCGCTTGCTGAGCTTGTGCATCTCGAACGCGTGGCGGCGCTCGCGCTCGTTGCCCGCCCCGGCGGGTGCGGCCACGGTTTCGTTCAGGTCATCGGCGCCGGGCACGGCACCCATCACGGCACTCATGCGGCCTCCTTGATGCGAAAGACCTCGATGCCCACGGCATCGCAGTCGGGGTAGACGTCGGGTTTTTCGGTGGACACGCGGGCCGCCTTGACCAGGGGATGAGCCAGCATCAGGGCGACCACCTCGTCGCACAGGGTCTCCTGCAGGTGCACATGGCCCTTGGACACCTGCTGCGCGATCGTGCGGCGGATGAAGTCGTAGTCCAGCACTTCGTCGAGCTGGTCGCTGACGGGCGTGGTGCGGGCCAGCGGCACGTACAGGTCGACATTGATCAGCACCCGCTGTTCGCCGCGCTTCTCGAAGTCGTGCACGCCGATGTTGATCCAGACCTCGTAGTTGCGCAGGAAGAGCCGGCGGCAGTCCATCAGGCTCGGGTGGTTCAGTAGGCTTTGCATGTCAGTCTCGGGTAGGGGGGCCGTCGGGGCGGGCCTGCTCGCGGGCAAGGAACATCACGTCGCGCGGCTGCGCGCTCAGGTGCTGGCCACCGTCGACCAGCAAGGTGGTGCCGGTGATGGCGGGAGAGTCGATCGCAAAACGCACGGCCCGCGCCACGTCCAGAGGCGTCGACGAACGCCCCAGCGGTGTCAGGCGATGCGACGCCTCGAACTCGGCCGGGCTCATCTCGCCCGACAGCAGGGTCACGCCGGGGGCCACCCCCACGACCCGCACCGCGGGAGCGAGCGCCTGGGCCAGCAGCGTGGTGGCCGCATCGAGCGCCGCCTTGGACAGCGTGTACGAGAGGTAGTCGGGGTTGGGGTTCCAGAGCTTCTGGTCGACCAGGTTGACCACGCACCCCTGCCGGCCGACGGCCAGCACATGCCGGTGCAGGGCACGCGCCAGCACGATGGCCGGGGCCGTATTGGCGCGCCAGTGCCGCTCCATCGCGCCGTAGCTGAAGCCGGCGACGTTGTCGTAGTCGAACAGCGACGCATTGTTGACCACCGCATCGAGCCGGCCGAAGTGCGCCAGCACCTGCGGCACCAGCGCCTCGCAGGCGGTCTCGTCGGCCAGGTCGGCCTCGAACAGGCCGGCCTGCACGCCCGCAGCGGTGAGCTCGTCGACCACCTCCTGCGCCTCGACCCGGGACTGGCGGCAATGCACCGCCACGTCGCACCCGGTCTGGGCCAGGTGCAGCGCCATGACCCGGCCCAGCCGGCGGGCTGCTCCGGTCACCAGAACCACAGGACGAACAGGGACGGACATGCCTCTACCTACAATGTCACATGCTTCACGAAGAACCCGTCAGTGTACCGGCCGCCCTGCCGGACAGCCTGCGCAAGGGCATCGCCGATTCGGGCGGCTGGTGGCCGTTCGACCGTTTCATGGCGGCCGCGCTCTACACCCCGGAGCTGGGCTACTACGCCCACGCCGGGCGCAAGTTCGGGCACCTGCCCTCCTCCGGCAGCGACTTCGTGACCGCACCCGAGCTCACGCCGCTGTTCGGCCAAGCGCTGTCACGCCAGGTCCGCCAGGCGCTGGTGGCCAGCGGCACGGCCGAGGTCTGGGAGTTCGGCGCCGGGTCCGGCGCCCTCGCGGCCGACCTGCTGACGGCCCTGGGCCCCGCAGTGAGCGCCTACCACATCGTCGATCTGTCGGGCAGCCTGAGAGAGCGCCAGCGCGAACGCCTGGCCCGCCAGGTGCCCGGGCAGATCGACAAACTGCACTGGCACGACCGGCTGCCCGAATCGATGCGCGGGGTGATCATCGGCAATGAGGTGCTTGACGCCATGCCGGTGCAGTTGCTGCACTTCGACGGAACACAATGGCTGGAGCGCGGTGTTGTCGTGTCGGACGACCGCTTTGCCTGGAGCGACCGCGCCACCGAGCTGCGGCCGCCGGTGGACGGGCCTTTTGTGCCGGGCACCGTCGTCGAGATCCACCCCCAGGCCGAGGCCTTCATCCGCACGATCGCCGCCCACCTGACCCGCGGCGCCGCGTTTTTCATCGACTACGGCTTCCCGGAGGCCGAGTTCTACCACCCGCAGCGCACCGGCGGCACGCTGATGTGCCATCGGGCCCACCTGGCCGACCCGGACCCGCTGGTCGACGTGGGCCAGAAGGACATCACCGCCCATGTGAACTTCACCGGCATCGCGCTGGCCGCCCAGGAGGCCGGGATGGACGTGCTGGGCTACACCTCGCAGGCGCGCTTCCTGCTGAACTGCGGGATCCTCGAGCTGATACCGGCCGGTGACCTGCGCGCGACGGCGGCGGTGCAGAAGCTCCTGACCGAACACGAGATGGGCGAACTGTTCAAGGTGATCGCACTGGCCCGCGGCTTCGACGCACATGACATGGATGCGCTGGGGTTCGCCGAAGGCGATCGCACCCACCGACTGTGAGAGCCCGATGCTGCGCTGGCTGATCATCGTCGTGCTGGTGCTGGTGCTCTTCAACGGCCTGCGCCACTGGCTCGAAAAGATCGGCCTGGGCCGGCTGCCGGGCGACCTGCACTTCAGGATGGGTGGGCGCGAATGGCATCTGCCGATCGCCACCACGGTGCTGCTGAGCTTTCTGGCGATGCTGATCGGCGAGCTGTTCTGAACGGCCGAAGGCAAGCCGCCGGCACGCTAGAGGTCGATCTGCCAGCGATGGCCACAGGGCCGGCATTGCACCTGCAGGCGCTGATAGGTGTCGTCTTCGCCGGTCAGGGTCCATTTGGCGTAGGCCTGGCACTGCGGGCAGACCGCCTGGTTGGCCACTTCCTCGGCGTGCATCAGCAGATAGATGTATCGGCGCAAGGCCCACAGCCCGATCGCTGCACTGGCCGTGGCACAGGCCAGCACCACCAGCTGTTCGGAGATCGGGCGCTTGCCGCCCAGCAACTCAACGCTGGCCAGCAGGCCCAGGGCGCACAGCAGCAGGAGCACCAGATGCATGTGGCTCTGGATCAGCTCACGCTCGTACCACTTGCGAAAGCCCCGTTGGCGGATGGACTCGGATGCCCGCATCGCACACCTCGCTGTACAACTGGCGCCCCGTCCCGGACGGGACTGACGGTGTCAGCAGCCAGCGGGAGAAGACAGCGGAGCATCTTCCCACGGCGCAGCGGCGGCCTCAATGGCCGCCGCATGGCTGAGTGCAGTGCAGGGATTTCTGAGCAGCCGGCCCGGGACGGTGATCCGCCAGGCCGACTGCCGGCCGATCACTGGGCCGCCATGCCGCCGATGGGCAGCGGTTTGCCGTTGACCTGCAGACCAGTCTGGCCGGCATAGCGCAGGCTGCTCGACACATGCTCGCCGTCGCGCACCACAAACCCCTGGGCGGCAAACTGGTCGAGCATGACATTGACCATCTCGGGCGGCGGCACCGATTCGCCGGCACGCTCGGACATGCTGGATGACACCAGTTCGATCCAGGCCACCGGCAGCTTCAGGTCGGCCTTGAGCACGCCCTTGGTCATCAGCAAGGCCTGGGGCGGCAGCGACATGTCTTCAGCGGTCACGCCCTGGACACCGACCGAATAGGACAGCTCGCCACGCTTGCCGTCCATCTCGACCGCCAGCTTGTCCAGCGAATACTCGGGGTTGTGCGGCAGCAGGTTGGCCATCTCGGCCTGCAGGCCGGCCAGCATGTCCTGGCTCGCCGCTTCGCGGGCGGCCGGGTCGCAGCTGAACGCGTTCTGCACCAGCGCGGTCATCATGCGCTGGTAGCTGGGCGCATGCATGCGCTTCATCGACGCCTGCATCTCCACCCGGTCGAGCTTGGTCTCGCCAAACGTGCCGCCGCCGCTCATCGAGGTCACGCTCGTCAGCAACTCACCTTCGACGCTGGTGTCGGCTGTGAACTTGAGGTCGTTGAGGACCATGCGGAAGGGCTTGCCAGGCTGGCCGTCCTCACCGGGCGGCACGGCATTGACCTCGAAGCTGGCCAGCTCGCCTTCACCCTTGCCGGTCATCACCAGCCACGAGCCGCCAACCGCCTGCCCGTTGCCCTTCATGGTCATGCGGCCAAGCTTCATGACGGTGCCCTTGTCCTTGTCGGTAGCTTCCAGGCCCGGGAATTCCATCTGGTAGTCGGCGAAGGTGCCCGACAGGTCACCACGCAGCGTGGCCTTCAGGCCCTGCCACACGAACTTGTCGCCGTGTTCGTTGGTGTACTGCGCAGCCGGGCTGGACACGTCACTCGTGTAGCGGCCGTCAAAGCCGACCAGCGACGTGAAGGTCAGCGGACGTGCATCGCCGAACACCTTGGCCAGGGCCTGCTGCATGTTCTCGGGCAGCACGATCTCGGAGTCGATGGCCGCGGCACCGAACCCCTTGCCGCCCGGCAGGGGGCCGTGCTGGATGCGCTCGCGCAGGGTCAGGCGCAGTGGCTGGGCGGGCGCGGCCTCGGCGCTGGCAGCGCCTTCGCTGTCCGCGTCCGCGTCGACGGGCGGCATGCACCCCAGCTCCACCGTGACGGTGCTGGTCGATGCCCACAGGCCCTTGTCATACTGGCGATCGACGACCTTCACGAAGGGCATCTGCGTGGCCATCTTGTCGAGTGTGGTGTTGTAGGCCGATTCGATCTTCTGGCCCGACCATGCCGTGGCGCCGACGTACGCGGCCACGCCCAAAGCAATCACGCCCAGGCCAACGGCCAATGGCTTGTTCATCTTGATGACTCCCTGAAAGCATGCCCGAGGCGGCATGCAAAGACTACCCCGCGGGCCCCATGCCCCGGACAGCGCGGCGCAGTGTAGCAAGGGCCCCCACACACACCGTTACAAGCGGTGTCAGCGCCGGACACTTCGGCCGCGGCGCCGTCACTCGTCAGAACACGTCCGGGAACCGCCGCGCCCGCAGCCACCCTTTGGGACACACCGCCACGCGCCGTGCGTGAGCGTGGCGCACATCGGATTCAATCGAGTCCCAGGCTTTCGAGGGGCAGCGGGCGACCGTTCAACTGCAGTCCGGACTGAGGGGCATAGCGCAAAGTGGTCGACACGGCGGCACCCTCACGGACCAGATAGCCCTGTGCAACAACCTGGTCCAGCCTGCTGTTGATCAGCGGGGCCGCTTGCACCTCACTGACGCCACGCCTTGCAAGGCTCGGCCTGAGCATCCGTTCGATCCAGGCGACGGGCAGCTTTCCGCGGGCCTCAAGCACAGACTTGGTCAGCACAAGGCTCTGCAGTTCCATCTCCAGGTCACCGGGCTGAAAGTCCTGCACACCGATCGAGTACGACAACTCGCCGCGTTGGCCGTCGAAGTCGACGACCAGGTGGTCGAGTGAATAGGCCGGGCTGCTGACCAGGAGATTGCCTAACTCGGTGCGCAGGCGGGCAGCCATCTCGGGAGAGTCCAGCTCAGGCACCGTGTGATCGCAAGCGAAGACACTCTCGGCCAGCGCGTCCAGGATGCGCTTGTACGTCGGTGCGTGCAAACGCTTCATCGAGGTCTGAACGTCGAAGCGATCAAGCTTGACACCTGACACGGTGGCGCTGCCGCTGATCGCGTTGACGCTGTTCAGCAACTCGCCGTCCACGGTGGTGTCCGCCGTGAACCTGAGTTCGCTGGCAACCATTGACAGCAATTCCTCGAAATCACCGGACTCGCCAGCCTTCGTGACGTCGAGCTCGAAATGCGCCATGTCGCCTTCTGCCTTGCCGGACGAGAGCACCCACGAGCCGCCCACGGGCTTCACATTGCCCTTCATCGTCATGCGACCGATCTTCATCCTGACGGACTCACCGTTGGTGCGGTCCTCGAAGTCGCCCCCGTCCATCTCCAGCTCATAGTCGATGGCTGTGCCCGCCATGTCTGCGCGTGCGGTGCCGGTCATGGGCCGCCAGGCCAAGCGCACGCCCGCACCCGGCCAAACCTGCCCTGCCGCCAGTCTCCACGTGCTTGTGTAGCCCCCGGCAAAGTCCAGCACGGTGTGCATCGTCACAGGCGTCAGGGTGCCGAACGTGTTGAGCACCTTTTCATGCGCCTGTTCCGAAAAGACGAGCTCGGAATGGATCACGCCCGCGCCCAGAACCTTGCCTCCCGCCAGCGGGCCGTGCTGAATGTGATGCCGCAGCGTGAATGTTCCCGGCAGGTGTGCGGACGCATCGCCGTCGCCGTCGCCGTTGCCGTTGCCGTCACTGTCAGCGACAGGATCCATCTCGTCATCGGCAGCGCCCGGCCCCAGACACCCAGGCTGCAAGGTGACGGTCGCGGTGGCCGACCACAGGCTGCGGTCGTAGCTTCGGTCGATGACCTTCAAGATCGACGGCTGCGCCGCGAGCTTGTCGAGCTGTGTCTCGTAGGCCGACTGGATCTGACGGCCCGCCCACGCCGTGGCACCAAGGTAGGCGGCGACGCCGGCCGCAATCACGCCCAGGCCGATGGCCAATGGCTTGTTCATGTTGTTGACTCCCTGAATACGCGCTGGATGGCGCAAACACAGACCACCCCGCAGGCAGCGCGCCTGCCGAAAGCGCGCGCAGTGTAGCAATGGCGTTTTCACACGCCGTTACAGAGCGCTCCGCACAGGGACTACAGCGCCGCCACCACGGCCTTCACACGCGCCTCGTGGATCACCTGGGCGATCTGCGGGCCCTTGAGGCCGCGCTCGGTGGCGTGGCGGGCCAGGTCGGCCGTGACGACCGACTGCGCCGCCTTCAGCACGTGCAGCAGCAGGGGGCGCTGCGGATAGGCCTGCGCGTCGAGCCCGAGCCGGCCGCGGGCATCACATTCGCAGGCCAGCAGGATGTCGCCGAAGCGCTGTGGCTTGCGGAAGGCGTCGCAACGCTCGAGCAGGCGCACCAGTGCGGCCGCACCCAGCTCGGCACTGCGATGGATGTTGCCGTGCTCGCGGGCCACCACTTCGGCGAGTTCGCGGCATTCGACCGGGACGCGCAGGCGCTGGCACATCTCGCGCAGGAGTTCGACGCTGCGCGCCTCGTGGCCCAGGTGGCGCGGCAGCATCGCCTCGGGCGTGGTGCCCTTGCCGAGGTCGTGGCCCAGGCAGGCAAAACGCACCGGCAACGGCGCGCCGAGCTGGGCGCTCATGTCGAGCACCATCATCAGGTGCACGCCGGTATCGACCTCGGGGTGGTACTCGGCGCGCTGCGGCACGCCCCACAGCCGGTCGACTTCGGGCAGGATGCGCGCCAGCGCGCCGCAGCTGCGCAGCACCTCGAACATGCGCGACGGCAGCGGCTCCATCAGGCCGCGCGACAGCTCCTGCCAGATGCGCTCGGGCACGAGGTGATCGACCTCGCCGTCCTCGACCATGCGGCGCATCAGCACGAGTGTCTGGGCCGACACGCTGAAGTCGGCAAAGCGGGCAGCAAACCGCGCCAGACGCAGGATGCGCACCGGGTCTTCGGCAAAGGCCGCCGAGGTGTGGCGCAGGATCTTGTCCTGCAGGTCGCGCAGGCCGCCGTAGGGGTCGACCAGCTGGCCGTGCTCGTCCTCGGCGATCGAGTTGATCGTCAGGTCGCGGCGCATCAGGTCCTGCTCGAGCGTGACGTCGGGCGCGGTGTGGAAGCTGAAGCCCTGGTAGCCCCGTGCCGTCTTGCGCTCGGTGCGTGCCAGTGCGTATTCCTCGTGGGTGCGCGGATGCAGGAAGACCGGAAAGTCCTTGCCGACCGGCGTGTAGCCGGCCGCGATCATCTCCGCGGGGGTTGCGCCCACGACCACCCAGTCGCGGTCGGACACGGGCTTGCCGAGCAGCCGATCGCGTACCGCACCTCCGACCATGAAGACCTTCATGGTCGAAGAGTTTATCCGCCGGCCCGCAAGGCTCAGGCCGGGGCCCAGGACGGTGCGCTGCGGTAGGGCTCGTTGAAGGCCAGGAAGTCATGCTCGGCGAGCGCGGCGCTCACCCAGGCCTGCATCGCCGGCAGCGCGTGGATGCGCTCCACATAGCCCTGGGCCACGGCGTCGACCGGCAGCCCGTAGGTGCGCAGGCGGGTGCACACCGGCGCAAAAAAGGCGTCCGCGATCGTGAAGTCACCGAACAGGAAAGGGCCCCCGTGGGCGTCGAGCTGCTCGGCCCACATCGCTGCAAGGCGGTCGAGGTCACGCTGCACCTCGGGCTGTGTGGCCAGCACACGCTGCCCGACCTCGGGCAGCGAGGCCTCGATGTTCATCGGGCAGTGGCTGCGCAAGGCACCGAAGCCGCTGTGCATCTCGGCACACAGGGTGCGCGCGCGGGCGCGTTGCTGGCGCTCGACGGGCCACAGCGGAAGGTGCGGGAACCGGTCGGCCAGGTACTCGACGATGGCCAGCGTGTCCCACACCGCAAAGCCCTCATCCACCAGCACCGGCACCTTGCCGGTGGGCGTCAACTGGCCGATGCGTTGCTTGAACGCCGAGCCGTCGGTGAAGTCCAGGCTGAGCCGGACCTCCTCGAAGGCAATCCCGAAATGGGTCAGGACCAGCCAGGGCCGCAGGGACCAGGACGAATAGTTCTTGTTGCCGATGAACAGCTGCATGGGGGCTCCCTGTGCTTCAAATGATGGGAGGCCATGCTATCGCCCGGCCGCTGCGCTGCATTTGACGAATTCGCATCGCATTGATGCACCGCCCACTTGCGCCCGCGGCGCGGGCTCAGCCGCGCCGGGCAACGGCCCGGTAGGCGTCGTAGCGGGAGCGGATCGACCAGCCCGTCAGGTACTGGGACGCCACCGCCGGCAGCGCCGCCGGCGTGATGTCGAGCGCCCCCAGGCCGGGCAACTTCCCGGTGGCAACGTTGTCGACCTTCATCGAATCGAGGTTGTCGCGGCTCATCAGCGGGCCGCCGGGCAGGCATTCGAGCACGCGCGCCTGCAGCCGGCCCAGTACGTCGGGCATCGGCAGGACCGGCCGGGCATGTCCGGCCCAGCGTCCGGCACTGCGCACCAGTTCTTCCAGGGTGTAGACGCCCGGCCCGGCGCATTCGTAGGTCTGGCCGATCGAGTCCTCGCGGTCGAGACACGACACGATCGCACGGGCGACGTCCTCGACCCAGACCGGCTGGAATCGCGATTGCGCCCCCGCCAGGGCCATCACCGGCAGCACGCTCTGCAGTGCGGCGAACAGATTGAGGAAGCGGTCTCCCTCGCCGAAGATCACCGAAGGGCGCAGCACCGTCAGCGCCACCGCCGGCTCGGCGCGCAGCGCCGCTTCACCCGCCGTCTTGGAGCGCAGGTAGTTCGACGGCGCCGACTCGCCCACGCCCAGCGCGCTGACGTGGATCACCCGCCGGCCGCCGGCCGCCCGGCAGGCCTGCGCGAGATGCTGCGGCAGGGTGACGTGCACCCGCTCGAACTCGGCCGCGGTGCCATGCAGGATGGCCACCAGGTTGATCACCGCATCGGCCTGGGCCACCAGACGGTTGAGCTGGGCCGGGTCATGCACGTCGGCCCACACCAGCTCCAGCGTGGGCAGCATCTGGATGTGCTTGGCGCGCGAGGGCCGGCGGCTGGGCACGATGACCCGCCCGCCCCCCTGGCGGCGATCGATCAGCTTTTCGCAGACATGCCGCCCGACGAAACCCGTACCGCCCAGCACCAGGATGTTGTTCACCGTGTCGTTCCCTTGAGTCGTGATGAAGGCCTTGCCCCGCTCAGGGCAGATCAGCGCGCACTTCGGGTTCACCACCCGAACGCGGGCCGATGTGCTGCCCCAGGCGCGCCTTGAGCGACGGCATCTTGCCGTGGATCAGCGCACCATAGTAGGTGGCGTTGGACAAGACCTTCTTGACGTAGTCGCGCGTTTCGCTGAACGGGATGTTCTCGACCCAGATCGGCGACTCCACCTGGGCGCCGTCGCGCCAGCGCCTCGGCCGACCGGGCCCGGCGTTGTAGGCTGCGGCGGCCATGGCCTGCGAGCCACCGAGGTCGTCGAGCACCAGCTTGAGGTAGCTGGTGCCCAGCGCGATGTTGACGTCACGGTCGGTGATCATGTCGGGCGTGTAGGCCAGGCCGATCTTGCGGGCCGTCCAGCGTGCCGTGGCCGGCATCAGCTGCATCAGGCCGGAGGCGCCCACATGGGAGCGGGCATCCATGATGAACCGCGACTCCTGCCGGATCAGCCCATACACATAGGCCGGATCGAGCCCGATTTCCTTGGCCCGGCTGACCACTTCACGCCGGAACGGGGTCGGGAAGCGCTGCTCGAAATCGAATTCGGCCTGGGTGCGGTCGCTGGTGTTGATGCAGCGGTCCCAGACCTGCCGGTCGCAGGCGAACTGCGCGGCGGCCAGCAGCTGGCGGTCGCTCATGCGCCCGGCGCTGGTGAAGCTGAGCGTCCAGTTCCATTCGCGCACGCCTTCGCTGCGCAGGCCCATCTCGATGAGCTGCAACGCGCGCGCCAGGCCCGGGTGGTTGCGTGCGGCGGCCTTTTCTTCTTCGGTCAGCGAGGCCCGTGGCGGCAGGCTGAGCGTGCGACCGAGGTCCTCGGCGGCCAGCTTGCCGTAGTAGTGATGCTGACCGGCGATCGACTCGAGCAGGTCGTTGGCCTGGCGGCGCAGGCCTTCGCCGTCCTGGGAGTCGCGTGCCAGCACCTGCAGGCCGCGGGCCTTCCAGTAGATCCAGGCCGGGTCCTTCTGGTCAGCCGCACTCATGGCACCGATGGCCTGGACCACCTGCTGCCAGCGCCCGGCGCGCAAGGCGGCTCGCGCCTTCCAGGCCAGGGTTTCGTCCATCCATTCGTGGTCGCGGGCGCCACGCGCGGCGCGCTGGAAGTACTCAGGCGCCTGGGCCGACAGCCGCTGCGCAGCATATCGCCCGGCCGAGGCCCAGGCCCAGGCGGCCAGATCGGGGGGCAACTGCTTGCCCCAGGTGCTGTCGAGCTGGGCGGCCGCCGCGTCCGGGTCGCCCGCGGCCACACGGATCAGCGCCATGGTCGTGAGTTCGGCGTCCTGGCGGGTGGCCGCACCGCCCTTGCGGGCCAGGTAACGCGCGGGGCTGTCGAGCAGTTCGTCGAAGCGTGAAACCGCATCGGCACCGATCAGGGCCAGTGCCTGGCGGACCGCCCGCGGGCGATTTGCATCGGTGGACAGCCGGGCCTTGAGCCACACGTCGGCATTGCTCAGTTGCCGCGCTTCATGCAGCGTGGCGGCCATGGTGGCGCAGCCGGTGTCGCCATCGCGCTGGGCAATCCAGGCATCGCGCGCGGCGTCGCCGACCTTTTCGCCGGCCTGCTGGCGGATCAGCAGGGCATAGCAGGCCACCTCGCGGTCATCGTTCATGCGGAAGTGCGGCAGTTCGGCGGCAAACGTGGTCCAGTCACGCCTGCGGCCCAGCTCGAGCAGCCAGTCGTTGCGCAGGCGGTCGGTCACGTAGGTGTCGGGCCAGCGCTCGAAAAAGGCCGTCAGCTCGGACGGCGTGGCCTGCCCGAGCCGAGAGCTCATCTCCCAGTAGTCGGCCCAGGGCGCCAGAGGATGGCGCTGCGCGACAGCCGCATCACGCGCCGTGACCAGGCGTTTGCCGTCCTTGCGGCGCAGCGCGTCACGCGCCTCCAGGATGGGATCGGACTGCGCAAGCGCGGGCCGGGGCGCCGCGCCGATCGCCAGGGCCAGCACACACAGGCTGGTCGCGAGGGTGCGTCGATATACTGAATTCAAGGTAGTCGCCTTCCTGATGTTTCGTTCGCTGACGTACGTTCAACGATGTCTGTTCTCATGAGCCCACCCGACGTTCCCGACCGCGCCACGCTGCGCAGCCAACTGCTGGCGGCTCGCCGCGACTGGGCCGCCTCGGGCGCCCTGGAGCGGACCCAGCCAGCGCTGGGGCACCATCTGGCCGACGTGGTCACCGCACTGGAGCCGCAGGTGCTGGGGGTGTACTGGCCCGTTCGATCCGAATTTAACGCAGTGGCTGCGCTGCGCGCCGACTTCAATCTCACGATGCCACCATTGGCTTTGCCGTGGGCGCGCCGTTCGCCGCCGAGCATGCAATATCACCGCTGGGACGGTCTGGGTGAACCCGAACAGCGCGACGAGTGCGGCATCCCTGCCCCAGCGGCTCCTCCCAGTGCCGTGGCGGTGCCCGACGTGGTGCTCGTGCCATGTGTCGGCTACACGCCGCAGGGGCTGCGTCTGGGCTACGGCGGCGGGTACTTCGACCGCTGGCTGGCAGCCCATCCGCACGTCACCGCCGTGGGTGTGGCGTGGTCAGGATCACGCGTGGACATGCGGGCTGAGCCGCACGACCAGCTCCTGACCCTCATCGTGACCGAAGCGGGGATCGTCACTCCCGAGTGACGCGCCAGGCGCACCGTGAGGTGCGGGGTGTCAGGGCCGCCGAGGCTGACGAGCCGCCTGCACGACGACCTCGCCCACGGCCTCCCGTGTCAGTGCCGCCTGCTGCTCGATCCAGGCACAGAACTGCGCCACCTCGGACCGGGCGCGTGCCGCGGGCGGGCACAGCAGCCAGTACGCATGTTCGCTGTCCAGGCGCTCGCAGATTCCGGCAAAGGGCTCGATCAGCTCACCCGCCCGCAGGTATTCGGCCACCAGCGGCAGCCGCGCCAGCGCGACGCCCTGGCCCGTCAGCGCGGCCTGCACCTGCTGAAAGGTGTAGTTGAAGTAGAGCCAGCGCTTGGGGGCCAGGTCGTCCAGGGCGTGCTGATGCAGCCACTGCCGCCAGCTCATGTGATAGACCGTGCTGCGGTTGTCGAACTCCTCCAGCAGCGTGTGGTGCGCCAGGTCGGACGGCGCCTGCAGCGCGGGCCCGTTGCCGGACGTCGCCCGTTCATGCAGCCAGGGGCTCACCACGGGCGTCAGCACCTCGCCGAACAGCCGGACGGACCCCGGGATGACCCGCGAAGGCTGGCAGTAGCGAAGCGCGACGTCGATCTCGGCCGCATCGGGCTCGACCATGTGGTCGCTGGCACTGACCCGGATGTCGATGTCAGGGTGGGCGCGCTGGAAGGCCTCCAGCCTGGGTATCAGCCAGAGCGAGGCAAACGACGCGAAGGTGGTGACCCCGACCACCCGGCGACCCTGGGTCTGGCGGATCTGGCGCACGGTCGAGTCCAGCCGGTCCAGGGCCGGGGCCACGGCCCGCAACAGCGACGACCCCTGCGAGGTGAGCTCGACATGACGGGTGCCCCGCGTGAAGAGCTGCGCGCCAAGTTCATCCTCCAGGCCCTGGATCTGGCGACTGACGGCCGACTGGGTGAGGTGCAGCTCTTCGGCGGCGGCGCGAAAGCTCAGGTGACGGGCGACGGCCTCGAACGCACGGATCGGACCGACGGACAGGGGGCGCTGGCGGATGTTATTCATGACCGAAGCGAATCAAAGGTGTGCGAGCTTCTCATTGGACCGTCCGATCGGACAGGCCTATTCTTCACAGGCAAATTAATGGTTTACACGGAGAACGCCATGAACATCCGACTGATGCAAGAAGGTCAACAGTATCTCAGCCGCCGCGAGCAGGGCGCCTGGTGCCTGCCGCAGGGCGGCGCGAGCACCCTGCGCCCGAACGTGGCCGGCAAGCTGACCGTGCGCAGCGGTCGGTTGTGGCTGACGCATGATGCTGCACCGGGCGACTGGGTGCTGGATGCCGGGATGTCGCTGCAGGTGCAGGCCGGCGATCTGATCGTGGTGGAAGACTGGGGCGGAGCCACGCCCGCCACCTTCGAATGGGAAGTCCTGCCGGGCCCCATTCAGCGGGTTCGTCTGGCCTGGGGCTGGCGCGGCCTGGCCGAGCTGGCCGACGCCGGCGCGCGCACCCTGGCCGGCCTGGCCGACTGGGCCCGTGCCCGCAACGCTGCCCCCAGCGCCATGCGCGCCCAGGGCAGCATCAGGTCCGGCGCCTCCATGGCCTCGTGCGGCGGGGTGTAATAACTCATGCGGACCGGCTTGCCCTTGCCCTCGTACACGAAGGGCTCGCAGCCGGCCGCTTCCCACTGCGCGCGGGTGGTGTCATCGACCTTGAGGTACAGGCGCTCGAACGCGATCAGCGCGAACATCAGACCCTCGAGGTAGATGCCCCATCCGCCGAACATGCGGCGCGCCGTCGCGGCGCCCAGCGGGCTGAGCAGTTCGAGGCAGTGGTCGACAAGCTGGCGATCGGGCGCACTCATGCCGTGCAGTGTAGGGCCACCTCGGTGCGGTGTGGCGGGCCGGCGGGTCGCGCTGCGGCCCGCAAAGGGGTCAGATCGCCTTGTCACCCTTGACCGGGCGGGCCGGCTTGAGGGTGGACACCACTTCTTCGTCGTCGGCTGCATCCTGCGCGGCCGGTTTGGCCCGGGCGTCGCGCGGGTTGGGGATCTGCGGCGCCACTTCGGCGATCTCGTTTTCCCGCATGTAGTCGTTCATCTCGCGCCAGCCGGCGAAGATCGCAGCCTTGTCGGCCTTGGGGTTGAGCGCGTAGCAATCCTCGATCGCCCGCCCCGCATGGCGGCAGGCACCGCCCAAGGCCTTGCCCTCGCCTTCCTTGCGTGCCGCAATGGACTCGGCCGTCTCGATGCCGAGCAGGTCACAGCCGGCCAGCAGCCCGGTCAGGACGGCAAAACAGGCGACGATGACAGTACGGTGCGGCATGACAGGGTTCCCGGGCTCAGTCCCTGATTCATCGGCACCCTGGCCGCCAACTTGAGGCTTGCAGGTTGCGGCGCGCTCACATGCAGCGGGTGGTGTAATTCTTCTCGAAGCGTTCGAGGTCGGCGCGTTCGCCCGGCGTCATCCCGTCGACACGTGCACGGCGCTGCGACAGCGACAGGCGCATCTCGCCACACTGGGCGCGGCGGCGCTCTTCCGCCTCGATCTGCGTCTGCTCTGCCTTTTCGTCCTGCAGGCGCTGGCTGTAGGCCTCGCGACGCTCTTCGCGCAGTCGTCGATAGGCAATGGCCTCGTCTTCCGAGCATTTCTGGCTCCACTCCTTGCGCAGGCCGTAGATGGTCTCAGACTTCAAGCCTCGCGCTGGAGCGGTGCGAATCGCATCGTGCAGTTGCTGGCAGCCCGCACTCATGTGAGCGTAGTGATCGGGCAGCCGGTAGCCGTCTGGCGTGTCGTAGCGGCGCGACGACAGGGGCTGGGAGCGGTAGATCGGCGTTGTGGTCGGCAGGGGATCGCCCGTGCACGGACGGTCGGACAGCACGGCCGAGCCGTTGGGGGCCTTGCAGCGGTACATCGTCTGGGCCGAGGCCGCCTGCGGCGCCACGGTCATCGCGGCGATCGCCACACCCACTGCCACTGATGCGGCAAGTGCGAACACATTGCCAGGATTCATGCTCCACCCCCTCGGTTTGTGTCCGGGAACAGCCCATGCCGCCCCGTTTGCGCGCCATGCGCACCACACTGCTGATGTTACCTGCAGACACGAAAACGCCCGGCAGCGCCGGGCGTGAAGTCCGTCACGGAAAGACAGGCTTACCGGTAGGCACCGTTGCGTGCCATTTCCATCAGGCGTGCCACACGATCTTCGGTGGCCGGGTGGGTGCTGAAAAGACCGCGCAAGCCGCCGCCCGACAGCGGGTTCATGATCATCATCTGCGCAGTTTCAGGGTGGCGCTCGGCCGCCTCCATCGGCAGGCCTTGCGCCACGCGCTGGATCTTCTGCAGCGCACTGGCCAGCGCCTGCGGATCGCCCGAGATCTCGGCACCGCCCCGGTCGGCCTCGAATTCGCGCGCCCGGCTGATGGCCATCTGGATCACGCTGGCCGCCAGCGGCGCCAGCAGCATCACCAGGATGCTGACGATCGGGTTGGCCGGGCGGCCTTCGCTGTCGCGCCCGCCGAAGAACATCGCGAAGTTCGCCAGCATCGAGATCGCACCGGCCATCGTCGCGCTGATGGTGCTGATCAGGATGTCGCGGTGCTTCACGTGCGCCAGTTCGTGCGCCATCACGCCACGCAGCTCGCGCTCGTTGAGCACGCGCATGATGCCGGTGGTGGCCGCCACCGCCGCGTTCTGGGGGTTGCGGCCCGTCGCAAACGCATTGGGCGCGTCCTCGCGGATCAGGTACACCCGCGGCATCGGCAGTTCGGCCCGTTCGGCCAGCTCGCGCACCATGCGATAGAACTGCGGCGCGGTGGTCTCGTCGACCTCCTGCGCGTTGTACATCTTCAGCACCATCTTGTCCGAGAACCAGTAGCTGAAGAAATTCATGCCCAGCGCAACGACCAGGGCCAGGATCATGCCCTGCTGTCCGCCAAGCAGCGAACCGAGCGCCATGAACAAGGCCGTGATGGCAGCCATCAGGATGGCTGTTTTCATCATGTTGAACATCGTTTGCTTTCCTTTGCGGTCAAATGCCGTCGGACATCAGATGATGGTGAAACGATCGCAATTCAAGCGGGCGCCGATCCGAACACCTGCCCTGCCTTGACCCCGTGGCCTTGCAGAAATTCCCTGGCGGACAGCCGCCGGCCACCCGGTTTTTGCAGTTCGGTGATGCGCAGCGCGCCCTCGCCGCAGGCCACCGTGATGCCCGCCGCATCGGCGCCCAGCACCTGGCCGGGCAGGCCCTGGCCGCTCACCACATCGCCTCGCCAGCATTTCAGCGCCACGCCGTCCAGCCAGGCGGCACCGCCGGGGAAGGGATCGAAGGCGCGCAGACGGCGCTCGATCACCTCGGCGGGCGCCCGCCAGTCGATCGGAGCCTCGGCCTTGTCGATCTTGTGGGCATAGGTCACGCCGTCCTGCGGCTGCGGCTGCGCCACCAGACCGCCGCAGGCAGCCAGCTCCAGCGCTTCCACGATCAGGCGGCCGCCCAGTGTGGCCAGCCGGTCGTGCAGGCTGGCGGTGCTGTCGTTCGGGGCGATGGCCAGACGTTCGGCCAGCAGCATGGCGCCGGTATCCAGCCCTTCGTCCATCTGCATGATCGTGATGCCGGTGTGGGTGTCGCCGGCTTCGATCGCCCGATGGATGGGCGCCGCCCCCCGCCAGCGCGGCAGCAAGGAGGCGTGAATGTTCAGGCAGCCCAGGCGCGGCAGGTCGAGCACCCAGCGCGGCAGGATCAGCCCGTAGGCAGCCACGACCATGACATCGGGCTGCAGCGATGCGAGCCGCGCCTGGATGCCGGCTGCATCATCGGGGTAACGCCCGTCCAGGCGCAGGCTGCGTGGCTGGGCGACCTCGATGCCATGTGCCAGGGCCAGCTGCTTCACGGGGCTGGGCTGAGGCTTCATGCCCCGACCGGCCGGCCGGTCAGGCTGGGTCAGCACCAGCGGCACCTCGAAGCCCGCCGCCAGCAGGGCCGCCAGGGCCTCGCGGGCGAACTCCGGGGTGCCGGCAAACGCAAGCTTCATCGTCATGGTGGGCCTGGGAGGGTCAGTGTGCGTCGTCGCGGGTGCGCTTGAGCATCTTGGTGCGGATGCGGTTGCGCTTGAGCGCCGAGAGGTATTCGACAAACACCTTGCCCATCAGGTGGTCCATCTCGTGCTGCACGCACACGGCCAGCAGGCCTTCGGCGTCGAACTGGTAGCTCTCACCCTGGCGATTCAGCGCCCTGACCGTGACGCGGGCGTGACGATCGACCTTGTCATAGATCGCCGGGACCGACAGGCAACCTTCTTCCCACTCGATGATTTCCTCGCTGCGGGCAATGATCTCGGGGTTGATCAGCACCCGGGGGTCATCACGCTCGTCGGAGGTGTCGATCACGATCACCCGCTCGTGCACGTCGACCTGGGTGGCCGCCAGCCCGATGCCATGGGCTTCGTACATGGTCGCCAGCATGTCGTCGACCAGCTGCCGGATGCGGTCATCAACCACGGCGACCGGCTTGGCCACCGTGTGCAGACGCGGGTCAGGGTAGCGCAGGATGTTCAGGATGGCCATTGTCAGGACGTGAATGCAGGAGCCGCGGGGAGCTGTGGATGCCACACAACGCGCAGACCGTGAACCAGTGCCGCAGCGCCGGTAACGCTCAGCAAATTTCGTTGCGGCATCAAGGGTTTAGGGGCAGAATCTGTGAAACTATGTGAGGATTTTCGCCGAACTCGGCTGCCGTAGCGAGGCAAAGTCTCATTAACCATATTGCGCATGGCCCAGGGAGACCCGGCCATGGCGGCACGCGGAGACCCCTGCATGACCCGATTCCCTCTGTTGCGCATCCGGCCGAGCGCCATCCCGGCTATCCGGCTCCGCACAGGACTGCAGACCCTGGCGGGTTTCCTGGTCGCTGCAGGCTGCGTGGGCGCCGTCCACGCCACCAATTATCCGATCACGCCGCAACAACGCGCCACGGCGGAGCAAGTAGCCCAGGCCGGTGTGCCGCTGTCCGAGCTGGCGCCCGACGCGCCCGACGCCTACACCGTCAAGCGCGGCGACACCCTCTGGGACATCTCCGGCATCTTCCTGCGCACACCGTGGCGCTGGCCCGAGCTGTGGGGCATGAACACCGACCAGATCCGCAATCCTCACCTGATCTTCCCCGGTCAGGTGCTGTATCTGGACAAGTCCAACGGTCGCGCCCGTCTGCGGCTGGGCAATGCCATCGACGGCAACGGTTCCTCGGGAACTGTCAAGCTTTCGCCACGCATCCGCAGCGAATCGCTGATGGCGGCGGCCATTTCGGCCATTCCGGTGCACCTGATCGAGCCCTTCCTGAATGAAGCGGTGATCTTCAACACCAACGAACTCGAGGCCGCACCCAGGGTGGTGGCCGCCCAGGAAGGGCGTGTGCTGCTCACGCGCGGCGACCTGGCCTATGTGCGCGGCGACATCGGCACCCGGCGCGACTGGCGGCTGTTCCGCAATGCCAAGCCGCTGATCGACCCCGGAACCCGGGAAGTGCTCGGTTACGAGGCCCCCTTCCTGGGCACGGCCGAGTACCGTCGCCCAGGCAGCACCACCGCCGCTGGCGAGATCGTGCCGGCCACCTTCGAAGTGCAGTCAGCCCGTCTCGAGATCGGCATCGGCGACCGCCTGGCCCCGGTGCCGCCGCGTGACTTCATCCGTTATGTCCCGCGTGCGCCACAAGGCACGATCGACGGGCGCATCGCCTCGATCTACGGTGATGGCATCACCGCCGGCCAGAACCAGATCGTGGCCCTGAACAAGGGCACGCGCGACGGCCTGGAACGCGGCCATGTGCTGGCCCTGTGGCGTTACGGCCAGCCTGCGGCCGACACCACGGGTGAAAAGCGCGTCGACATCAAGCTGCCCGACGAACGGCATGGCCTGCTGTTCGTGTTCCGCACCTTCGAGCGCATGTCGTATGCGCTGATCCTGAATGTGCAGCAGCCGGTGCAGATCGGTGACCGCTTCACGCAACCGTGAGCGCCGCGACCCGGCAGTCTGACACCCCCCTCCCCCGCGCCGAACTGGCCGCCTGGCTGCGCCTGACCACCACGTCGGGCGTGGGTCTGGCGGCCGCGCGCAAGCTGCTGGCCAGTCTGGGTTCACCCGAGGCGATTTTCGCGGCCGGGCCTCCGGCATGGCGCCAGATCGTCGGACCGACACTGTCCGCCGCCCTGGCCGACGCGCCGCCCGGACTGGACGCACTGACCGACACCACCCAGCAGTGGCTGGCGGATGCCCCATCGCGTCGGCTGCTCACACTGGGTGACGCCGACTACCCCGCCGCCTTGCTGCACACGGCCGACCCGCCGCTGCTGCTGCACGCCCATGGGCGCATCGAACTGCTGTCGCGCGCCGCCATCGCCGTCGTGGGCAGTCGCAACCCCACGGCACAAGGGCTGGACCATGCCCGGGCCTTTGCAGCCGCCTTCAGCGAGGTGGGCCTCACGGTGGTTTCGGGGCTGGCGCTGGGTATCGACGGGGCGGCCCACGCCGGTGCGCTGCAACATGCCGACACGGGCGGCAGCACGATTGCCGTGCTGGGCACCGGGCTGGACCGCGTCTATCCCAGGCGCCACCTGGCCCTGGCCCATCAGATCGCCCGCGAAGGACTGCTGCTGAGCGAGTACACCTTGGGCACCCCCCCGTTGCCGGCCAATTTTCCGCGGCGCAACCGCATCATCTCCGGACTGTCGCTTGGCACACTGGTGGTCGAGGCGGCGCTCAAATCGGGCTCACTGGTCACCGCCCGGCTGGCGGCCGAGCAGGGGCGGGAGGTGTTTGCCATCCCGGGCTCGATCCATGCACCGCAGTCGCGCGGCTGCCATGAACTGATCCGTCAGGGGGCACGGCTGGTCGAAAGCGTGACCGACGTGCTCGACGAACTGCCCTGGCAGCCTGACGCCCGCCAGCCCAGCTCGGTCGCCCGACAGCAGCTCGCGGCACATGAGGGCGAACCTTCACCCGCAGGGCATGGCGACGACCCGGTGCTCACAGCCATGGGCTACGACCCCGTCAGCCTCGATGCCTTGCTGGCTCGTACCGGCTGGCCGGCAGCCGAACTGAGTGCCCACTTGCTTTCACTTGAGCTCGAGGGACGCGTCGTGCGCCTGCCCGGCTCGCTGTTTCAGCGCCGCGCGGCAGCCTGAGATCCACCCGTGGCGCACGCCACAAGACCGCAATCGCCCTGCACAAACCCCCGCTTTTTTGGCGCAGACGGCCGGATCCGCTGGGGTATAGTGGGCCTCATGTTTGATGTGCTGGTCTACCTCTACGAAAACTACTGGCGCCCGGACGCCTGCCCCGACCATGCGCAACTCACGCGCAAGCTGTCGGCCGTCGGCTTCGAGACCGACGAGATCCAGGAGGCGCTGAACTGGCTGGACGGTCTGGCCCATGCCAGCCGCTCGCACGCCGGGACACAACTCCCCACCAGCATGCGTGTCTACACCCCCGCCGAGCAAGAGCGCCTCGGCGAGGAATGCATCGGTTTCGTGAGCTTCCTGGAGTCGGCCGGCGTGCTGCCCCCGGCCATGCGAGAAATCGCCGTCGACCGGGCCATGGCCACCTCAGGGGGGCCGGTGTCGCTCGAAGACCTCAAGATCATCGTGCTGATGGTCTTCTGGAGCCTGGGCGAAGAACCCGACGCACTCATTCTCGACGAACTGTTCGTCGACGCCGAGGATCGGCTGATCCACTGATCCACTGACCCGCCCCGGGCCGGCTCAGCCGCGCACGCCGGGGGCCTTGGCCCGCCTCGCCCACGGCCCGGCCTCCACCGACACTGCGAGTTCAGTTCAGCAGGCGTGTCGGGTCGGCATCGAGCTTGGCCAGCGCGTTGCGAGTCGCGCGCACCGTCAGCGCCTCGTCCTCGGCGGGCACCAGCAACCCGGCCTGCAGAAAACCGGCCAGACGGTGCTGCTGGAACAGCACACAACGCCCGCTCGGTGACGAAAACAGGCTGAGCTGCTTGCGCAGGCCCTGCCAGGCGAGCTGCACCGGCTCGTGGCGACCGCGGTAGTCGAGCTTGAACCAGCTACCCACCTGGATGCCGCGGGCCCAGTCGATCATGGCCTGGGACGGCATCGAACCGCCCTCGGCCACCACCTCCAGGCCGGACGACTCATGGCCGGACAGGTCCAGCACCATGGACTCGTCGATCTCGACCTCGGTGTCGGGCAGCATTTCCTCGAGGGTTTCCAGACGCAGCATCAGCTCATCGAGCCGGTCGTCCGGAATGGCGGCCGTCTTGGCGGTGAAGGCCGCGGCCAGCGAATTGTTCAGGGTCTGGATCTGCTCGTCCTGGCGCTGCGGCGTGACGCCCGCGCCGGCCATGCCGTCTCGCAGGGTCTTGAGCAGCGGCGGCAGCCGGCGGATCACTTCGGCGCGTTCCTCGCGCGACACCTTGGCACTGGCCGACCAGATCAGGTCAGCCGCCGCGCGCTTCATGGCCTTGGTCTCGTCGCTCTGCACGCCGTTCTTGACCGCCGTCATGGCCAGGACGTCGGCCCAGATCTGGAAAAGGAACTCGCGCACCCCTTCCTGAACCGGCACCTCGTTGAGCATCTTGCGCAGCTCGATGGTGTACTGGATCGCCAGGATCTCGCGCTGCTCGACCTGCTGCGCCAGCGACACACCCTTTCGCGAGGTTTCGTTCTCGTTCTTGAAGTAGTGATCGAGGAACTTCTCGAACTCCACCAGCACGGTCTGGAACACGCGCCGGCCGGTATCCGGATAGGCCTCGACAACCTGCACGACACGCTTGATTTCCTTCTCGAGCGCGTCGCCCATGGCACCGGCCGTACCGGCGTCGAAGCCCATCACGCAGGCGCCCATGCGGTCGATCAGGCGGCGCGCAGGGTGGTCGGTGGTGGCAAAGAAGTCAGGCTCGGAGATCGCCACCCGCAGCACCGGCATCTGCAGCCGGGCAAACCACACCCGCACCGACGCCGGCAGCCGCTCTTCGGTCAGGATGGCCTGGAACAGCAGCGCCACCACCTCGATCGTGGCTCGCTCGATCGGGGACTCGGTCTGGCGTTTGAGGGCCTGCTTGCGCTCGTAGAGCTCGTCGGCAACGGCGCCGACGTTGTAGGCGCCCTGGGCGTCCTGCTGGGTGCTGCGCAGGCGCTGGGCCACGTCACGTTCGGCCTCGGCAATCGCGGCCACCAGCTTGGGCGAGGCATGGTGGGTGGTCGAGGCCTCGAAATCAGGCACCTGCTTGCCGACCATGCGATTCAGCCGCCCCAGCACCGCCTGGGCCTGCTCGGACGCTTTCATCAGGCTGGACGCCCGGGTCATCAGGCGTGTTTCTTCACCCACCGAACTGCGCAGCCCGGCGCCCGTGGCACTGAGCGAGGTGGCGGCCCCGCCGGCCAGTGCACTGGCCGCGGGTGTCATGCCGCCGGTCTCGACCCCGCCACGGCTCGACGGTACACCGGCGTCGCGCGCCCGGCGGATCAACGGGCGCAGGTCGATTTCGGGCAACACTCCGTGCGCGATCAGCCACTTGTTGGTCTCGTGGTAGGCCAGTACCAGCAGATGACCGATCTCGTCGTGCAGCGTGGGCTGCACGCTGCGCCAGGCCTCGATGGTCAGGCCACAGGAGCGCCAGGACTCCAGCACCTCGCGTGCAATGACATGCGGGCGCAGCACGTCGGCGGCAGAAAACTCGTCACGCCGCTCCAGCGCATTGAGCCGGGAGCGCAGATCAGTGAACTCGGAGGCCGCCTGGTCCATCACGGCCAGCGCCAGCCGGGAGGTCAGGATCTCGTGTTCGATGGTGTCGTCGTCGACCAGCGACAGCTCGGCCCCGCGCAGGCTGGTGCCGTGGGCTACCGCCCGGGGATCGGGGTCCACACCCTGATGGCGTTGCACCCGATCGACCAGATGCTGCTGCCAGGTGCCGCGCAGGCGCTGCAGGTCAGCCCAGGCATCCCGGCGACGGGCCAGCAGCTCGGGGGGCGCAGGCTGGGTGGCCAGCTGACGCGCGCCAGCCTCCACGGCCTGCAGGGCATTGGGAGCGCCGTACAGGACGACATTCAGGAACGTCCTGCGCGCCTGTGCCGCCAGTGCCTTGGGGTCGGCAGGAATCGCCATGGTGAAGGGGTGCGCCTCGATCCTGGTTAGGAATTCGATGAACTCTACACCACGGCACCGGCGTTCGGGTCATCCGGGTCGCCCTGCTTGCGCGGCGTGGCCGAAACCAGGTCTTCACGCTTGACGCCCAGCCACATCGCAATGGCTGCCGCCACGAACACCGACGAGTAGATGCCGAAGCAGATGCCGATCGTCAGCGCGATCGAGAAGTAGTGCAGCGTCGGCCCGCCGAACAGCAGCATCGACAGCACCATCATCTGGGTGGACCCGTGGGTGATGATGGTGCGGCTCATCGTGCTGGTGATGGCATGGTCGATGACCTCGGGGGTGGTCATCTTGCGGTACCGGCGGAAGGCCTCGCGGATCCGGTCGAAGATCACGACCGACTCGTTCACCGAGTAGCCCAGCACGGCCAGCACCGCCGCCAGCACCGACAGCGAGAACTCCCACTGGAAGAACGCAAAAAAGCCCAGGATGATGATCACATCGTGCAGGTTGGCAACGATCGCGGCCACCGAGAACTTCCACTCGAAGCGGAAGGCCAGGTAGATCATGATGCCGACGATGGTGACGGCCAGCGCGATGGCACCGTCACGGGCGAGCTCGGCACCGACCTGGGGGCCGACAAACTCGCTGCGCTGCAGCCGCAGCGGCTCGGACTCGCCAGCCTTGCAGACCTGGCGGGTCGAAGCTTCACCCTTGTCGCTCGTGTAGGCCTCGGTCGATACGGTGCCGGAGTCGGCCTTGCACAGCGCCTCGAACACCCGGCCCACCACCTCCTGCTGCTTCACGTCGCCGCGCAGGGGCAGGCGGATCAGCACGTCGCGCGAGGTGCCGAAGTTCTGCACCTGCACCTCGCCAAACCCGAGCGCATCGACCGTGGAGCGCACCTTGGGCAAATCGGCCGCCTGGGTGTACTGCACCTCGACCACCGTGCCGCCGGTGAACTCGATCGACAGGTGCAGCCCGCGCGTCACCAGGAAAAACACCGCCGCAGCGAAGGTGGCGAACGAGATGATGTTGAACACCAGCGCGTGCCGCATGAACGGGATGTCGCGCTTGATCCGGAAGAATTCCATCGTTCGGGCTCAGTCTGTAAAAGGATTCGGGCGGTGGCCCGGCCCTGGCAGGCACGGGCACCGGTCCACGTCAGGCTTCACTTTCGACCTGGGGCGCCACAGCGCCATTGGGGCGCCATACCTGGCCGATCGCCACCGACTTGAGCTTCTTCTTGCGGCCATACCACAGGTTCACCAGGCCACGCGAGAACACCACCGCCGAGAACATCGAGGTCAGGATGCCCAGGCAGTGCACCACAGCAAAGCCGCGCACCGGGCCCGAGCCGAAGGCCAGCAGCGCCACGCCAGCGATCAGCGTGGTGATGTTCGAGTCGAAGATGGTGCCCCAGGCGCGCTCGTAGCCGGCATGGATGGCCGCCTGCGGCGAGGCGCCGGCGCGCAGCTCCTCACGCACACGTTCGTTGATCAGCACGTTGGCGTCGATCGCCATGCCCAGCGTCAGCGCGATGGCGGCAATGCCGGGCAGCGTCAGCGTGGCCTGCAGCATCGACAGCACCGCCACCAGCAGCAGCAGGTTCACACCCAGCGCGAGCGTCGAGAACACGCCGAACAGCAGGTAGTAGCCGATCATGAACACCGCGATGGCGATGAAGCCATAGAGCACGCTGTCGAAGCCCTTGGCGATGTTGTCGGCACCCAGGCTGGGGCCGATGGTGCGCTCTTCGATGATTTCCATCGGCGCCGCCAGGGACCCGGCGCGCAGCAGCAGGGCCACGTCATTGGCTTCCTGGGTGGTCATGCTGCCGGAGATCTGCACCCGCCCGCCGCCGATCTCGCTGCGGATCACGGGAGCCGTGACGACCTCGCCGCGGCCCTTTTCGAACAGCAGGATGGCCATGCGCTTGTTGATGTTCTCGCGCGTGACATCCTTGAAGATGCGTGCACCGCGGGCATCGAGCGTCAGGTGCACGGCCGGCTGCTGCTGGTCGTCGAAGCCGGCCTGGGCGTCGGTGAGGTTTTCGCCGGTGAGCACGACCTGGCGCTTGACGATCAGCGGGCCGCCGCCGCGCTCGACGTAGCGCTCGGTACCGAAGGGCACCGGGCCGCTGCCGGACAGCGCGGCCATCGCCTCGGCACCGTCGTCCACGAGCCGCACTTCCAGCGTGGCGGTACGGCCGATGATGTCCTTGGCGCGGGCGGTGTCCTGCACACCGGGCAACTGCACCACCACACGGTCCAGGCCCTGCTGCTGGATCACCGGCTCGCTGGTGCCCAGTTCGTTGATGCGGTTGTGCAGTGTGGTGATGTTCTGCTTGAGCGCCTGGTCCTGGATGCGCAGGGCCGCCTCCGGCTTGAGCCGGCCCACCAGCAGCAGGTCCGCCCCCGAGCCGGACTGCGTCCAGGCCAGGTCGGGCAGCTGGGTGACCAGCAGGTCGCGTGCCGAGTTCAGGGTGGCTTCATCACGGAAGCGCACCTCGAGGTCGTTCGCATTGCGCGTGATGCCGGCATGGCGGATGTTGCGGTCACGCAGCAGGGTGCGGATGTCGCTGGTCAGCGACTCGACCCGTTTGGTGAGCGCCGCCTTCATGTCGACCTGCATCAGGAAGTGCACGCCGCCGCGCAGGTCCAGACCGAGGTACATCGGCAGCGCATGCATCGCGCTCAGCCAGGTCGGCGAACGCGACAGCAGGTTCAATGCAACGATGTAGGTCGGATCGGAGGGGTCGGTGTTGACGGCCCGGGCGATGACGTCCTTGGCCTTGATCTGGGTGTCGGTGTCCTGGAAGCGGGCACGCACCGAATTGCCTTCGAACTGGACAAAGTCGGCCTGGATGCCGGCGTCTTTCAGGGCCTGGCCGATGCGCTCGGCCAGGGCGGCATCGACCTTGACGGTGGCCTTGCCGCTGGACACCTGAACCGCAGGCGCCTCACCAAAAAAGTTGGGCAGCGTGTAGATCAGGCCCACCAGGATCGCGATCACCAGGATCGCGTACTTCCACCACGGATAGCGGTTCATGACGTCTCTTCACCCTCGGGAAAGGCTGGCGGGGCCCCTGCCCCGCTGCGAGCCCCCGGCTCCCTTGCCTTGGTTGAGCAAAGCGACGCCAGGGTTCCTTGGCTGCCCCGGATTACTTCAGCGAGCCCTTGGGCAACACCTGAACCACGGCACTGCGCTGAACCTGGATCTCGACGCCGTTGGCCACCTCGACATGCAGGTAGGTGTCGCCCAGCTTGGCGACCTTGCCGAGCACCCCACCGGCGGTGACGACTTCATCACCCTTGGCCAGGGCCTCGATCATGGCCTTGTGTTCCTTCTGCCGCTTCATCTGGGGCCGGATCATGATGAAGTACAGCACCACGAACATCAGCACCAGCGGCAGCATGCTCATCAGGGTGGACTCGGTACTGCCGGACGCGGCAGCCGGGGCGGCTTGAGCAAATGCTTCAGAGATCAACACGGACGGGTCTCCAGGTACGGAACAGACAAACAGCAGATTGTATGCGCCGCGCGACAGCCCCACCCGGTCACCCCCGCCCGGACTCGCCCATTGTGTCGCCGCCTGAGGTAGCCTCGCGGGCCTGCTCAATGCCCCTCCCGTCGTGAATCCTGCCCCCACCGCGCCCGGCGCGGCCCCCGCCGAACGCCTGCCGCTGATCGACGCCTTCAAGGCGATCGGCTCGCAGCTCATCGTGCTCCACCACCTGGCGTTCTACGGCCCGATGTCGGACCGGACGCATCAACTGGCTCCGGCACTGGTCGAATGGTTCAGCCAGGATGCCCGCATGGCCGTGCAGATCTTCCTCGTGGTGGCCGGATTCCTGGCCGCGCGCAGCCTGGCCCCGCTGGGCACGCTGCCGACCGGGTGCCGCCCGTCGGCCCTGCTGTGGCAGCGCTATGTGCGGGTGGCCCTGCCGTATCTGGCCGCCCTGCTGCTCGCCATGGCCTGCACCGAACTGGCGCGGCGATGGATGACCCACGATTCCCTGCCCGACCCGCCCGGACTGTGGCAGGTGCTGACCCACGCCCTGCTCGTGCACAGCCTGCTCGACGTCGATTCGCTCTCGGCCGGCGTGTGGTACGTGGCGATCGACTTCCAGCTGTTCGCGCTGCTGCTCGGGCTGCTGTGGCTGGCCCGGCACTGGCCGGCCGGGGCGCGGGGCCGTGCCGGTCTCCTGGCCCGTGTGCTGGTGGCGCTGATGGTGCTGGGCTCGCTGTTCCACTTCAACCGTGATGCCGACTGGGACGACTGGGCGCTCTACTTTTTCGGCGCCTACGGCCTGGGTGTGCTGACCTGCTGGGGCAGCCACCCGCGGGCCAGCACCGAAAGCCGCTGGGGGCTGGTGCTGATCCATGGGGCCACGCTGCTGGCGCTGGTGGTGGAGTTTCGCACCCGCATCGCGCTGGCGCTGGCTGTGAGTGCCGTGCTGGCCACCGCCCACCATGGCGGCTGGCTGACCACCTGGCCGCGCAGCCGCAGCCTGGCCTACCTGGGCCGCATCTCCTATTCGGTGTTCCTGCTGAACTTCCCGGTGGCACTGGTGGTGAACGCGTGGTTCACCCGCCACGCCAGCCCCGACCCGGTGATCCAGACCTTCGGTGTGCTCGTCGCCTGGCTGGCCTGCAACGTCGCCGGTGCGGCCTTCCACCACGGTGTCGAAAGCCGGCTGAGCCGCCTGGGTCGGCGCCCGAAACCCGCCGGCCCGATCACGAGGGCCGGCTGACAAAGCGGTATCGCAGCCCCGGGCTCAGCCCGACGCCTCAGGCCGCCGCCGATGCCGCGGCATTCAGCCGGAACACTCGCACCGCCTCGGCCAGCCGCGCCGCCTGCTGCTTCAGGCCGTCGGCGGCCGCTGCGCTTTGTTCGACCAGCGCGGCATTCTGTTGTGTGGTGCGGTCCAGCCCCGCCACGGCCCCACTCACCTCCCCGATCCCCCCGGCCTGCTCGCGCGACGCGGTGCTGATCTCGGCGATCAGGCTGGACACGCTGCGCACCTGGGTCAGGATGTCTTCCATCGAGGTGCCGGCCTCGCGCACCAGGCGTGTCCCGGCGTCGACCTTTTCGACGCTGGCGCCGATCAGCGACTTGATCTCGCGCGCGGCCTCGGCGCTGCGCTGGGCCAGGCTGCGCACCTCACCGGCCACCACGGCAAAACCACGCCCCTGCTCGCCGGCCCGCGCGGCCTCGACCGCCGCGTTCAGCGCCAGGATGTTGGTCTGGAAGGCAATGCCGTCGATGACACTGATGATGTCGGCAATGCGGCGTGAACTCTCTGCAATGTCGTCCATCGTGTGGACCACTTCATTGACGACCTCCCCCCCGCGTGCCGCGGCCTGACTGGCCGACCCGGCCAGCTCGGTGGCCTTGCCGGCCGCTTCGGCATTGTTCCTGACGCTGGCGTTCATCTGCTCCATCGAAGCCGCCGTCTGCTGAAGGCTGGACGCCTGCTGCTCGGTGCGGGCCGACAGGTCCGCATTGCCGTTGGCGATCTCGACCGAACCGGTGGCGATCGAGTCCGAGGCATGCCGCACCCGGCCCACCACATCGGCCAGGCTGGACTGCATTGCCGCCAGCGAGGCCAGCACGCTGCCGGACGGCGCCGACACCGCGCCCGGCACCGGGCTCAGGTCACCGTCGGCCACCCGGCGGGCGGCGTCACT
>CAMLSD010000054.1 GCA_946482595.1 uncultured Comamonadaceae bacterium | reverse complement strand
TCGACCCTCACGAGACGCTCATCGAGCGCTGCCACCTGCCTGACGAACTCGCGGCAGCATTTGACGGCCCGCCCGCAGCCAGGCCGGTGCACGACAAGAGCAGTGACCTGCGCGCGCAGGCCCAGCGCTGCATCGAAGAGGTCGTGCGCGAGTGCAACGGCAATCTGTCGCAGGCCGCGCGCCTGCTGGGCATCGGCCGCAACACGCTGTACCGCCGCCTGGCGGCCGCCCGACGCACCTGACGCTGCCCCCTCACCCGCTCACTGCGCCAGCCGCTGCGCCACGCGACGCTGGAGCGACTTGAAGATGCGGGCCACCTGCAGCGGCAGTTCTGCCTGCAGGGGCGTGTTGTCCTTGCGCTGGATCAGGGCCAGTGTTTCGCGTGCGGTGTGCTGGCGCAAGGCACGCACCCGCACGCCGGCCGGCGCCAGCAGGCTGGTCGATGCCGGCACCAGCGCCACACCCAGCCCGGCGCTGACCAGATCGAGCACCCCATGCACCGTGCTGGCTTCGTAGCGGATGCGTGGGCTGAAGCCGGCCTGGCTGCACAGGTAGATCGACTGGTCGAAGTAGGCGGGGCCACGGTGGCGGGTGAAGGCGACGAAATCGGCATCGGCGAAATCGCGCAGGTGCACGGCACCGGCCGGGCCGGCGGGCGCCTCGGCCGGCATCACCAGGCAGAAGGGATCGGGCAGGCTGCATGCCACGGTGAGCCGGGGGTGCCGGGCCGGCGTGCGGGCCAGGCCCGCATCGAGCTGGCCGCTCACGATGGCCTGGATCTGCTCGCTGGTGATCATCTCCTTGAGCTGAAGCTGCACCTGCGGATGCGACTGGCGCAGCGCCCGCACCAGATCGGGCAGCACCGTGGTGCTGGCCGAGGGCACGAAACCCAGCGCGAGCGACTGCACCTGCGGCGCCGAATGCGCAAACCCCTGCAGGCGGGCCGCACGGTCCAGCAGCTCGCGCGCCTCGGGCAGCAGCGCCGCACCGGCCGCGGTGAGGCGCACGCCGCGGGGGTGCCGGGTGAACAGCGCGGCACCGACCTCCTCTTCGAGCTGGCGGATCTGCACCGACAGCGGAGGCTGGGCAATGAAGAGCTTCTCGGCTGCCTGGCTCAGGCTGCCGGTTTCGGCCACGGCGACAAAGTAGCGCAGGTGTCGCAGCTCCATCAGTTAAACCTTTCAGATATGGCTCGCATATGCAATCAATCTTTGCAGTATGCCGATGGATCCCCAAGAATGCACTCACCCATCACTCGAAGCAGGAGACAAGCATGAAACGCATCGCCACCCTTTTGCTGGCCTTCGCGGCCGCCACCGCATCGGCCCAGGACTGGCCCGACAAGCCGGTGCGTGTGGTCGTGCCGGCGCCGGCCGGCAGCTCGCTGGACATCATCGTGCGCACGCTGGGCGAACGCCTGAAGGACCGCTGGAAGCAGCCGATCGTGGTCGAGAACAAGGCCGGCGCCGGCGGCATGCTGGGCATGGATGTGGTGGCCAAGGCGGCCCCCAACGGCCTGACGCTGGGCATCGGCTTCAACGGGCCGGTGGCTTTCGGTCCCTACATGTACAAGAAGATGCCCTATGCCCCGGCCAAGGACCTGGTGCCCGTGGTGCTCACCACCTCCCAGCCCAATGTGCTGGCGGTGCACGCCGGCAACCCGGCCAACACGCTGGGCGAGTTCGTGGCCTGGGCCCGTCAGCAGGGGGACAAGCTGAGCTACGGATCGGTCGGCAACGGCAGTTCGTCGCACCTGTCGATGGAGCTGCTCAAGTCCACCGCGGGTTTCGAGGCGGTGCACATCCCCTACGCCGGGTCGCCGCCGGCGGCCACCTCGCTGGCCTCGGGCGAGACGCAGGCGCTGCTGACGGTGGCCCCGGCCCTGATGCCGCTGATCCAGGGCAACCGGATCAAGCTGCTGGCCGTGACGAGTGCGCAGCGCCTCGAATCGATGAAGAACCTGCCGACCGTGGCCGAATCCGGCTATCCCGGCTTCGAGGCCCTGGCATGGAATGGCCTGTTCGCCCCGGCCGGCACGCCCGGCGAACTGGTGAACCGCATCAATGCCGATGTGAACGCGGTGCTGAAGGACCCGGCCGTGCGCGAGGCCTTTGCACGCCAGGGCCTGCTGATCGGCGGCGGGTCGGCCGCGGAGTTCAAGGCCTTCATCGACAGCGAAAGCCGCAAGTGGGGCGCGATCATCCAGCGCGTGGGCATCACGATCGACTGAAGGAGATGTCATGCTCGCCTTGCGCAAGACCCACCCTGCCGCCGGCCTCGAACTCGTCGAGGTGCCGCCGCCGCGTTGCGACACGCCCGACGAGGTGCTGGTGCAGGTGCGTGCAACCGGCATCTGCGGCAGTGACCTGCATGTCGACGACTGGACCCCGAGCTATGCCTTCGTGGGTGCGTCGCTCCCGGTGACGCTGGGACACGAGTTCGTCGGTGTGGCGTGCAACGGGCCGCTGGCCGGCCGGCGTGTGGTGGTGCGGCCCTCGGTGACCTGCGGCACCTGCGCGGCCTGCCTCGCGGGCGACTTCGACGCCTGCGAGCGCCGCACCGGCCTGGGCATGACCCGCGACGGCGCCTTTGCCCCCTGGGTGAAGGTGCCTGCACGCAACTGCGTGCCCGTGCCCGACGGCCTGAGCGACGAACTGGCGGCACTGGCTGAACCCCTGTCGATCTCGATGCAGGCGCTGCGGGTGGCCGGTGAGGTGCGCGGGCGCCGTGTGCTGGTGCTCGGTCCGGGCACGATCGGCCAGGGCATTGCGTTGCTCGCACGGCGTGCCGGTGCGGCGCAGGTGGTGGTGTCCGGGCGCGACGACACCGCACGCCTGGGTGCACTGCGGCAGATGGGGTTCGAGGATCTGGTCGACGTGGCCCGGCAGCCGCTGGCGCAGGGCCTGGCCGCGCTGACCGGCGGTGCGTCGGTGGACGTCGTGTTCGAGGCCACCGGCGTGCCGGAGACGATCGACGAAGCGCTGCCGCTGCTCAGGCGCAACGGCATCGTGGTCGTCACCGGCATCCACGCGCGCCCCCTGGCGCTCGACCTGACCGCGATGGTGCGGCGCCAGCTCCAGCTCAGGGGATCGTTCCGACCGCCCGAGTCGGACTGGCCGGCGGCACTGGCACTGATGCAGGAGCTGCGTGACACGATGGCGCCGATGGTGAGCCATGTGCTGCCGCTGTCGCAGGCGCTCGAAGGCTTTGCGCTGGCACACGCGCGGCAGGCCAGCAAGGTGCTGATCCGTCCGCAGGCCGGCGCGCATGACTGAGGCGGCCGCATCCCCGGCCACGGCGCTGCTGCTGCTGTGGAACGACGTCGCCACCGCGATGGAGGCCGCCTACAACGAATGGCATGCCGGCGAGCATGTGCCCGAACGACTGACGGTGCCGGGTTTTCTCTGGGGCCGCCGGTATGCCGATGAGCGGCCCGCGGGGCGGCCGCGCTACCTGACGATCTACGGCCTGCGCGATGCAGCGGTGCTCGACAGTGCACCCTACCGTCGGCTGCTGCAGCAGCCCACCCCGGCCAGTGCCCGCATGCGCCCTGCCCTGTGCGCCGTCTCGCGCTGGGTGTGTGTGCTGCAGGGCAACGCGCTCGCCAGCCTGCCGTCCAACGATGCGGGTCTGGCCCTGTGGGTCGGTGAGGACGAAGCGGCCGCGCAGGCGGCCCGGGCCCGGCTGCGCGCGCTCAGGCCTGAGCTGTCGTGCTGGCAGGCCCGGCGTCTGGCAGATGCCGCGCCCCTGCCGTGGCTGGCCCCGGGCCAGGCCCGTGATGACACGGCCGAGGTGCGCGGGTCCTGGGTGCTGGGTGCGGCGGCACCGGACGTGGCACCGCTGGCGGCGCTCGGTGCGCGGTTGTACCGCGCGCTGCCGGTGGCGGGCAGTGCATCGCGCCTGCCACTGATCGACCGCTCGCCTGACGCTTGAGCGGTCGAACGCTGAGCCGCCGTACTACGGAGCCGCCGTACTACTGAGCGGCCGCAGCGCTGGCCGCCGGTGCCGTCGCGAGCGGTCGCGGCATGCCGGCCAGTTCGGGGTGGTCCTTCAGCATCGACACACCGTTCAGCGGCTTGTTCACGCCCTGGTGGCAGGTGGCGCAGCTGATCTTGGCCACGTCGCCGTTCGGGCCAAGCCGGTGGGCCGGGAAGCTGCCGGTCAGCGGTTCGAGGTAGGCCTGATTCAGGTCGCGGGCCATGCGGATGCCATGCCAGGCGGTCGAGCGCTGCGGGGTGCTTTCCTCCCACGACGAGAACGAGCGGCTGTTGTGGCAGAAGGTGCAGTTCACACCCAGGGCATCGGCCATGTGCATCATCAGGCCGTAGGTGCCTTCGGTGGCCGCGATCGTGGCGCCCGGTGCAGCCCCGCCGCCCGGCAGCGCGGCCTTGGCGGCGATGCGGATCTCGTTGTCCTTCAGCAGGTAAGGTGTGAACGGGTCGCGCGGCAAGGCGCTCAGCGCCGTGGCGGCAGCCGGCATGTTCTGCCCCGCGCGGCTGCCGGCCATGCGGCTCGCCTGCTGGTCCAGTGGCGGGGCGAACCACACCTCGGACGGCACCGGCTTGCCGCGGTGGCAGGTGAAGCAGGTCACGCCGGTCTCGGCCACGTGGGTCTTCCAGTCGCCGTTGATGTGCCGGGTCATCTCGATCATGCGCCGGGCCACCACCTTGGTGTACTTCGAGTCGTCGGCCAGGTTGGCCGGGTTGTGGCAGTAGTTGCAGCCCTCGTCGGGCGCGACCCAGGCGGTCATGGCCAGCATCAGCCGCGTGAACTCGGCCACGTTCAGCTCGCCCAGCACCTTGACGTTCTGGTAGATCTGCCCGGCCTTGGGCCCGTCGGACGGCACCGCGGGCTGTGCGGCCGGCACCGCATGACGTGCGGCCTGTTCAGCCACCAGGCGCGGGTTGTCGATCTCGACCATCGCGGTGCCGCGGTAGCCGATCTGAGTCGAGGCCTGGGGTGGGCGTTCACAGCCGGCCAGCAGCGCACCAGCGGCCATCAGGGCCAGGCCGGCCAGGCGGGAGAGGAGGTGCGTCATGGTGTGACTCCCTGGGTGAGGGCCGGGTCGGCGACCGGCGGGAAGACCATCGGATAGGCGGGCGCCACGCCGTGTTTCATCGCCCACAGGTACCAGTTGTCCACCACGGTGCCGGTCAGCAGGATGCCGATGCCGCCGGTCAGCGGGCACAGCACCGCAAACCACCAGGCCCAGCGGTGGATGGACTCCATCGTGGCGTTGAAGCCCATGGTCCAGCGCCAGAACAGGGCGGCGCGTTCGCTCGCGGTGCCGCGGTCGACGATCTGCTCGATCTCGCGTTCACCGCCGAATCGGCTGACGGCCAGGATCGTCGCGCCGTGCATCGCAAACAGCAGGGCCGACCCATACAGGAAGGCGATGCTGAGCATGTGGAAGGGGTTGTAGAACAGGTTGCCGTAGCGGATCGAGAAGGCTGCGGTCCAGTCCAGGTGCGGGAAGATGCCGAAGGGCACCGCCTCGGACCAGCTCCCCATCAGCACCGGGCGGATGAAGCCCAGCACCAGGTACAGCCAGATCGCCGCGGCAAAGGCCCAGGCCACATGCGTGCCCATGCCCAGCGCGATGGCGCGACGGTACATGCGCACCCACCACAGCAGGATCGCCGCGGTCAGGAAAAAGCCCGCCATCAGCCACCAGCCGCCCTGGTTGAGGGGCGGGATCGACAGCCCGTACTCCGGCGGGGGCGGCTCCAGGGCCAGCCAGGGCAGCTGGCGCACGAACTCGATCGGGCTCCAGCCCACCGAGGCCCACATGTTCAGCCCGATGATCTCGATCGCGATGAAACCGCACATCAGCGACGCCAGGCCGAACCAGCCCAGGTAGAACGGGCCGATCTGCGCATCGCCGAGCCGGCCCAGCAGATGCACGTGCACGGGCGGACCCTCGCGCTCCTTGTTGCCCCGCTCCAGGGGCACCCCGGGGTAGGACGGCGCGGCGACCTGCACCCGCGTGAAGAGGTTCTGATATTGCGCTGGCATGATCCTTGTCTCCTTCTCGATGGGGCGTGTGGCGCGGCTCGTTCACCAGATGGGCAGGTTGAGCCACCAGCTCCACCATTCGGGCCACCCGCGGGTCCAGAACGGCCCGCTGATGACGATGCACACCGCGCTCCAGAACGCCGCCGACAGCGCCAGGAACAGGCCCAGACGGTGAATGCCGAGCGTGCCGATCGAGTAGCCGATCGTGTCGCGGAAGAAGGTGTTCTCGTGTTCGGGCGTCTTGACCGGCTCACCGGCCTGCGGGTTGGTGGCCGACAGGATCAGCGCCCCGTGCAACGACAGCGCAAAGGTGGTGGCAAAGAAGAAGCTCACCGCCAGCATGTGCGCCGGGTTGTAGTGGAAGTGCAGGTACTGGTAGCCGGTGTTGGACACCCAGTCCAGGTGGCTCATGATCCCGTACGGGAAGCCGTGGCCCCAGGCGCCCAGCAGCAGCGGGCGGATCACCACCAGCGTGACATAGGCCAGGATCGCGAACGAAAACGCCACCGGCACATGCAGGCCCATGCCGAGCTTGCGGCAGATCTCGACCTCGCGCAACGCCCATGAGATGAAGGCACCGATCGCGCAGATCGTGATCAGCTGCCACAACCCGCCTTCCATCAGCGGTGCCATGGCCAGGCCGTAGCTCAGGTCGGGCGGTGCGATGTTGATCTGCCAGAGGTTCCAGGTCGGGCCCTGCGAGGCCCCCCAGACGATGAGCAGCGTGCCCACCGCGGCGAAAAACAGGGTGGTCACCCCGAAAAAGCCGACATAGAACGGCCCGACCCAGAAGTCGAACAGATCGCCTCCGACCAGGGTGCCTCCGCGCACGCGGTATTTCCTCTCGAAACTGAGCATGCTCATGTTCGTCTCCTCGAGTCAGGAGATGGCTGGGGCTGCCATCTCCCGGGGGTCCTGTCGGGTCGGTCGCAACGGACGGTGCGGTCGGCCAGGCCGGCCGCACCGTCCGCAAGCCCCATCCACCGGGGCTACTTGCGCACGTGCGTCACGCTGGCGGTGGTCACCGCGTCGGGCATGGGCACGGTCTGCGCGGCGGCAGCCTTCATCTTGGAGGGACCCTCCAGCCAGTTGAACCGGTCGGTGCTGAGCAGGATGAAATGAATCACCAGCGCCAGAACGAACAGGAACGTGAACAGGGCGATCAACGTCCTGCGCGGGTCGAACAGAAGCCATAAGCGCCACATGTCGTTGCCTCCCTATGCCGAAAATGCCACTGCGATGTAGGCCGCGGCGAGCTCGCGGGCCTCGCCGACGGCTGCCGCGTAACCACCGGGACCCGGCAGCCACGGACGCCACTGCCACGCCAGAAAGTGCGCGATGACGGCGATCACGGTGAAGATGATGAAACTCGTGATGAAGATGCTGTGGAACTCTCTGGCCTCGGATTCCGTGAGGCCGGACAGAGAACCGTCTCGACTATCAGCCATGGGGACTACCTCCTGGGTTGCCTTTCAGCTGGCTGCCGCGCGCCTCCCGCGCGGCTGGGATCGTCGCGGGGGATTCCGCGGCTGACTGCCTGCCTTGCAAGGGCGGGCAATGTCGGTGGGGGTGCGGCCCGGTCATGCCGGTTCACCCTGTCGCAAGGCATCGCGTGCGCGCTGCACGCGCTCGGCGGTGATGTGGTCTTCGCCGTCGCGGCGCGCGTCGCGTTCGGCACGGTCACGCAGTTGTTTTGCCGCGGAGATCTGCACCAGCACCGGCTCGTTCTGCACCAGGCGGGCGAGCAGCAGCCGGGCCTCGTCGTCCCAGGGGGTCTGGCGGGCTTCGTCCTGCCCCGCACCTCGGGCGGGTGTGGCCTCGATCTGGTCCAGGTCGCCAGCACGCGGCAGGATGTGGAACAGCGCATCGAACAGCGCGTTGCACACCTCCTGCAGCACATAGGTGGCGCCGCCATAACCCATGAACGGCGTGCCGGTGTGGCGCCGGATGATCGCGCCGGGGAAGGACGCCGGGATGTAGGTCGGGCGCATCGGCCCGCGCGCGGCGATCTCGTCGAGGTACATGCGCTCGTTGAAACTGCCGAACAGGATCAGCGGCGTGCTGCCATGCACGAGCCGGCGCACCTCGACGTTGTCGGTCTTGGTGCCGGCCGTGCGTGACACCGCGAACTGGCAGGGCAGGCCCAGCTCGGTCTCCAGGAAGTGGCGCAAGCCTCGTGCATACGTCTCGCCGGCCACGACGGCAAAGCTGGCGGTGCCGAAGAAGTCCTGGGTGACCGAGCGCCACAGGTCCCACACCGGCTTGAGCGTTGCGTGCTTCTCGCGTTCGATGAAGGGTTCGGGGTCGAGGCCGAGCAACTGCCCGAGCTCGCGCAGGAAGGCGGTGGTACTGTGCAGGCCGATGGGGGCCTGCAGGTAGGGCCGCTCCAGCGCCTCGCACAGCATGCGGCCGAACTCGCGGTACATGCAGATGTTGACGTCGGCGTTGACGAGACCGGCCACGTCGGCCAGGTGGCTGCCCAGCGGGAAGGCCATGTTCACTTCGGCGCCGATGCCCTCGACCAGCCGGCGGATCTCGGCCAGGTCGCTCGGGCCGTTGAAGACGCCATAACACGGGCCGATGATGTTGACGCGAGGCTTCTCGCCGGCCGGCCGTTCGGCCAGGGGCTTGCGTGCCGGCACCTTGCGCAGGCCGTACTCGCTCCACAGCCAGAACATCGCCCGGTTGGCGCACTGCCACTGGTCTTCGTCGATGGTGCGCGGCAGGAAGCGCTGGATGGTCGTGCCTTCGGGCGTGACCCCGCCGCCGATCATCTCGGCGATCGAGCCTGTGACCACCACGCTGGGCAGGTCAGGGTCGAGCGCGGCATGGGCGCGGCGCATGCTGCCTTCGGTGCCCTCTCGCCCGAGCTGCTCCTCGGCTAGGCCGGTGACGACGATCGGCAGCTCGTGCGGCGGCAGCGCGTCGGTGTAGTGCAGCACGCTGGTGACCGGCAGGTTCTCGCAGCCCACCGGGCCGTCGATGACCACCTGCAGCCCCTTGATGGCGCTGAACACATAGACGGCACCCCAGTAGCCGCCGGCACGGTCGTGATCGAGGATGAGGGCCACTAGATCATCTCCTCGGCCTTGCGGCGCTTCATGATCTTGATCACCTGGCGGCGCACCTCGGCCTTGAACTCGGGTCGGTCCTGGGGCACACCGTGGGCGCGTTCCCAGACGCCGGCCGCGGCGCCCTGGCCCGCCTCGCCAAAAAACTCGCGCATCGCGGTGAAGCGGTTGCGGTTGGCCAGCGCGGTGTTGATCACCTGCGCCAGCGACCCTGCGCCGGCCGGCCCCATCAGCGGGCGTGCCGAGATCAGGTTGGTGAAGTACAGCGCCGGGATGGTGGCCTCCTTGGCCGCCTGCACCACCGGCGTGGTGCCGATGGCCAGATCGGGGCGATGGGTGGCCACGGCCTGCAGGTCCTGTTCGAGCGAGGCGCGGAACTGCACCTGCACACCACGGTCCTCGAGCCACAGACGGTCCGGGTCGCTCCAGGGGCTGCGGGCGCAGGCGGTGCCGACATAGGGCACCTCGGCGCCGCTTTCGATCAGCAGGCGTGCGACCAGCAGCTCCGAGCCCTCGTAGCCGCTCACGGTGATGCGCCCGCGGATGGGGGTGCGTGCCAGCGCATCGCGGATCACCGGCAGCCAGCGATTGCAGGCCGCATCGATGCGCGACTGCGCGATGCCGCAGGCCTGCCCCACGGCCTGCAGCCAGGCCTGGGTGCCGTCGTGCCCCACCGGGGCCGACGGGATCACGGCACGGCCCGCGGCCTGGAACTCGCGCACGCTGGCGGTGTAGAAGGGGTGGATCGCCGCCACGGCAGCGCAGTCGAGCGCGGCATACAGCTCGCGCCATTCGCGGGTGGGCACCACCGGCCCGGCGGCCAGGCCCAGCGGTTCGAGCAGCATGCCCACCGCCACCGGGTCGGCCGGGAACATCTCGCCGAGCAGCGTCACGGTGGGTCGTTGCGACACACCCTGCCGCGGTGCGCTGACCGGCCCGCGTTCGGCTTCGGCGCGGGCATGGCGCAGCATCGCGCCGGCCAGCACATCCTTGGCTTCGGCATGGGTGGGCACGCCAAAGCCCGGCACGTCGATGCCGATCACGCGCACGCCGTTGATCACCTTGGGCAGCAGTTGCAGCGGCACGCCGCTGGCCGTGGGCACGCACAGGTTGATGATCACGATGGCGTCGTAGCGCTGCGGATCGGCCTGCGCATGCACCGCCTCGCGGATGTCCTCGAACAGCTTGCCGGTCACCAGGGTCTCGGAGTTGAACGGCACATAGCCCACGCTGCGCCGCGCGCCGTAGAAGTGCGAGGTGAAGCTCAGGCCGTAGACACAACAGGCCGAGCCCGACAGGATGGTGGCGGTGCGCCGCATGCGCAGGCCCACGCGCAGCGAGCCGAAGGCCGGGCACATGCTCTGGGGCTGGTCGTGCGGTCCGGCCGCATCGGGCATCGGGTAGTCGCGGGCGTACTGCGCGAGCGTGTCGGACTTGCCGGCGGCGCTGGCGGCGGCGCGCAGCTGCTCCTGGCCGCCGTGGCAGCCGCCTGCGGCCTCCGAGGCCGGGGCGCTGTCATGCGGCGTCATAGATCACCTCGAGCGACGGGCGCATTGTCTCGTTGCGCCCGACCATGTCGAACACGGTGGCCGGCTCCAGCACCACGTTGCGGCCGACCACGTCGCTGGAGAACAGCCCCAGCAGCTCGTCCTGCGTCTGCGGCCTGGGGCGCACGGGGGGCGCTTCGGCCACGTTGCTCGCCAGCGTCTCGAACAGCGAGGCCCACGGGGTGCCGGGGCGGCCGATGATCTCGTAGCTGGCGCTCTTGCGGCGGATGTCCTCGTGCGCCGGGATCGCGGCGAGCACCGGGATGCCGGCGTTGGCGGCAAAGGCTGCGGCCTCTCCGGTGCCGTCGTCCTTGTTGATCACCATGCCGGCCACGCCGACATTGCCGCCGAGCTTGCGGAAATACTCGACGGCCGAGCACACGTTGTTGGCCACGTACAGCGACTGCAGGTCGTTGCTGCCCACGACGATGACCTTCTGGCACATGTCGCGAGCGATGGGCAGCCCGAAGCCGCCGCACACCACGTCGCCCAGGAAGTCGAGCAGCACGTAGTCGAAGCCCCAGTCGTGGAAGCCGAGCTTCTCGAGCGTCTCGAAGCCGTGGATGATGCCGCGCCCGCCGCAGCCGCGGCCCACCTCGGGCCCGCCGAGTTCCATCGCGAAGACACCGTCACGCTTGAAGCACACGTCGCCGATGGCCACGGCCTCGCCGGCGAGCTTCTTGCGGCTGCTGGTCTCGATGATGGTGGGGCAGGCCTTGCCGCCGAACAACAGCGAGGTCGTGTCGCTCTTGGGGTCGCAGCCGATCAGCAGCACCTTCTTGCCCTGCTGCGCCATCATGTAGCTGAGGTTGGCCAGCGTGAAGCTCTTGCCGATGCCTCCCTTGCCGTAGATCGCGATGATCTGCGTGGTCTTGGCCGCAGGCGAGGTGTGCACCGGGTCGGGCTCGATGGCGGCCTCGGCGCGCAGCTGCTCCTTCATGATGAACTGGACGGGCTGCCCGGGGGTGCCGGCAAGGGCGGGGTTGGGTGTCATGAGCACGCTCTCCAGTCGATGACCATCTTCAGACAGCCGGTATCCGCAAAGGCGGTGTGGTAGGCGCTGGCGGCGTGTTGGGCCGTGTCGCGGTGGGTGATCAGTTCGTCAAGTTGCAGACAGCCGGACTGCACCAGCTGCCGCACGGCCATCAGGTCGGCGCGCTGCCATTCGGCTGCGGCGCGGATCTGCAGCTCACGCATGAAGGCCGGTGCGAAGTCGAACGACAGGCGTTCGCTGTAGAAGCCGGCCAGCACCAGTTCGCCGCCCGGCGCCATGCGGGCGATCAGGGCATCGAGCACGGTGGCGTCGCCACTGACGTCATAGACGCTGCGGTAGTCGCGGCGGGTGTCTTCCGACGGGTCGATCACCGCATAGCCGCGGGCACCGCCGCGACGTTGCGGCTCGCGCTCCCAGACCACCGGCGGCGGGTACCCGCCGGCCACCGTCATGCGCGCCAGCAGGCGGCCCATGACACCGTGGCCCACGATCAGCTCCGGCGCGCGCACCTGCTCGCGCTGTCCGCCGCAGGCGACCGCGTGGTAGGCGGTGGCCGCCAGCGCCAGCAGGATGGATTGCTCGCCCAGGTGCTCGTCGACCGGTGTGACGCGGTTGCCGGCCACGACGATGCGCGACGCCGCGCCGCCGAACAGGCCGCGCACCTCGCCGTAGCAGCGCGCGCCAGGCACGAACACATAGGCACCCTCCTGCACGCCGGAGGCAGCCTGCGCCTGCACCACCCGCCCCACCGACTCGTACCCCGGCACCAGCGGATAGCCCATGCCGGGGAAGGCCGGCATCCGACCGTTCCAGAGCAGGCGTTCGGTGCCGGTGCTGATGCCGCTCCAGTCGATCTCGACCACGACGTCGGTGTCGCACGGTGCGGTGAGGTCGAGCTGGCTCAGCGAGAGCTGCCCGGGCCGTTCCATCACGATGGCCAGGGTGTTCATGAGCGGGCTCCCGGCGCTGCCGCGCGTGCCACCACCAGCCTGGCCTGCAGCGGCAGCCGGGTGCGAGGCCATTCGAGGTGATCGAACCCGGCCGCCTGCAGCATGGCCGCGATCGCGTCGGGTGTGCGCGGCCGCCCATGGCCCATGGCCAGCAGGTAGAAGCCGAAGTAGGCATCGCCCATGGCTTCGGCGCCGCCGGTGTGGGCCATGGGTTCGGCCAGAAGCAGACACCCGTCCTCGGGCAGGGCCTGGCGGATGCGGCGCAGCAACTGCAGCGCGGCATCGTCATCATGGTCGTGCAGCACGCGGATCAGCGTGATGAGGTCGCTGCCGGTGGGCAGCGGGTCATGGAAGAAGTCGCCGCCCACCGCACGGGCCCGATCGCCCAGTCCGGCCAGCGTGAAGGCCTGGCGGGCACGTTCGGCAACCGCCGGCAGATCGAACAGGCACATCTGCAGGTGCCCCGCCTCCCGGGCGGCCCGCACCAGGAAGCGACCCTCGCCGCCCCCCACGTCGAGCACGCTGCGGTGGTAGCCAATCGGGTAGGCGGCGAGGATTTCCTCGGCCACCAGCGGCTGCGAGGCGCTCATCAGCTGCGAATACGCCGCCACCCGGTCGGGGCACAAGGTGGCCGGATCGGTGTCGCCCGAGTAGGCCCAGTACCGTGCAAGGCCCGTGGCCGCCTGGGGCTGGCCGGCCCGCTGCAGCAGCGCCACCGGGTCACGCAGGTCGGCATACAGCGTGGCGTGATGCTCGACCATCGCGGCCAGTGCCGGGTTGTCGACCATCGGGGCGCCCAGCGGGCCCAGGCCGTAGCGTGCACCGCGACGCAGCGAGAGCAGGCGCAGCGCGACGGCGGCATCGAGCAGGCGGCGGCAGGCCTCCTCGCTCAGCCCCAGGCGCGGGGCCAGGGCTGCGGCGGTCATCGGCTCGGCGGCCAGGCGGTCGAACACCTGCAGCCGCACACAGGCCAGCAGCACCTGCGAATACACAAAACCGGCCACCAGGTCGAACAGCGCCCGGGCGCGGCGACGGGCGATCGGGCGGGTCAGCACGAAGGACGCGGCCCACTCCCGGAAGCCGGCGCCCGCGACGAGCCGGTCGCGCCAGGCCAGGCAGCGGTCGAGCCAGCCCGGCCCGCTGTGGGCCTGCGCCAGGGCGGTGTGGGCGGGGGCGGCCAGCGGGGGCTTCATGCCGCTGCTCCGGCCGGCCCGTACACCGTCTGGCGCACCAGGCCGGCACACAGCGATCGCGGCACCAGGCGTTCGGCTTCGCTGCGCACCAGGGCGCGCAGGTTCACCGCGCCCGGGCCGTCGGGAATGGCCTGCAGCGCACCGTCGACCAGCCGGTCGAAATGGTGGATCGCCCCTTGCAGGCCCAGGGCGCTGGCGGCACTGGGGCGGCACAGGGCCACGTCCTGGCCCACCGGCTTGCCCAGCAGCAGCGGGTCAGCGGCCACGTCGCGGATGTCGTCGGCCACCTGATAGGCCTCGCCCAGCCGGTCGCCGAAGGGCAGCCACTGCCGGGGGTCGGCACCTGCCGCCACCGCACCGGCCGCAGCTGCGGCGGCAAACAGGGCGCCGGTCTTGGCACGCTGGTAGTCGGCCAGGTCGGCGCGGGGTTCACATTCCCAGGCCTGTCCGGCCACGATGCCGTCGGGCTGGCCCACGCCCCGGCACACCAGATGCATCACGGCCACCAGCCGTTGCGGGTGGCGGGCGCGCGCGCCGGCCAGGGTCTGGAAGGCCAGCACGATCAGCGCGTCGCCGGCCAGCACGGCCAGGCGTTCGCCATAGGCGGCGTGGACGGAAGGGTGGCCGCGCCGGGTGGCGGCATTGTCGAAACACGGCAGGTCGTCATGCACGAGCGAGGCGCAGTGCAGCAGCTCGATGGCGGCCGCGGCCGCGTCGCACAGGGCGGGGTCGTCGTCACCGCACGTGGCCGCCACGGCCAGGCAGAGCTGGGGGCGGATGCGCGCCCCGCCGGGAAACACGGCGTGACGCACGGCGGCAGCCAGACGGGCGGGCCCGCGGGAGGCTTCAGTGCCGGCAACGGCGGCCGCCAGGGCCTCCTCGATACGCGTCACAGATCTCATGCTGCCCACCTTTTCAGTGGCATTGCGAGATCAACGAAGTGTCAATTCACAATGTCATATCAGTATGTAAACTAGAATAGACACATGTCCTGGGCGTGTCAACGGGCAAGCACATGGACGGTGCATGGACCTGGAGGCCTCGATGAAGTCCCGCAGGGTGGTCGTGGTGGGTGCCGGGGTGGGCGGGCTGGTCGCTGCGCTGGAACTGGCCACACAGGGCCAGGAGGTGTTGGTCGTCGAGCGTGCCGACCGCCCCGGCGGCAAGCTGCGGCAGGTGGAGGTGGCCGGCCAGGCCATGGATGCCGGGCCGACGGTCTTCACGATGCGCTGGGTGTTCGACGAGCTGTTCGACCGCTGGGGCACCTCGCTGGCCGAGCAGCTCTCGCTGACGCCGGCCCGGGTGCTCGCACGCCACGCCTGGAGTGGCGACGAACGGCTGGATCTGCATGCCGATCTGCAGGCCTCGGCCGATGCGATCGCCGCCCTGGCCGGCCCGCGCGAGGCGCGTGGTTTCCTCGCGTTTGCCGAACGCGCGCGGCGGGTCTACCAGGCGCTGGAGGGGCCGTTCATCCGGGACACCCGGCCCACGCCCTGGGGGCTGGTCGGTCGCGCCGCGCAGCGCAACTGGCGCAGCCTGGGTGACCTGTCGCGCATCTCTCCGTTTGCAACCCTGTGGCACGGCCTGGGCGCGTATTTCTCGGACCCGCGCATCCGCCAGCTGTTCGGCCGGTATGCCACCTACTGCGGTTCGTCACCCTTCCTGGCGCCGGCCACGCTGATGCTGGTCGCGCACGTCGAGCAGGACGGTGTCTGGCTGGTGCAGGGCGGCATGGTCGCGCTGGCCCAGGCGCTGGCTCACCTGGCTGCGCAGCGCGGCGTGAGCTTTCGTTATGGCTGCCGCGTGCAGGAGATCCTGAGCGATGGCCAGCGTGCCTGTGGCGTGCGGCTGGACGACGGCGAGCATGTGCCGGCGGGCGCGGTGGTCTTCAACGGCGATGCGGCCGCGCTGTCGCAAGGCCTGCTGGGCCGTGCGGTGTCGCAGTCCGTGGGCGCGCCGGCCGAACGTTCCTTGTCGGCCGTCACCTGGAACCTGCTCGCGCATGTCGAAGGTTTCGAGCTGGCGCGCCACACCGTCTTCTTCTCGTCGTCATGCGAGGCCGAGTTCGACCAGATCGTGCGGCAGCGCCAGTTGCCGCAGCGCGCGACGGTCTATGTCTGTGCCCAGGACCGCGACGACCGCGGCCTGCGTCAGCTGCATCAGGTCGAGGCCCCCGAGCGGCTGCTGTGCCTGGTCAATGCACCTGCCATCGGCGACGAACGCCCGCTCACCTCCTGGGAGATCCACCAATGCCAACGCATGATGTTCGACACGCTGGCGCGCTGTGGCCTGCGCCTGACGGTGCTGCCCCAGGCCAGCCTGGTGACGACACCGAACGACTTTGCCCGCCGCTTCCCGGGCACGCAGGGAGCGCTGTATGGCGCCGCGAGCCATGGCTGGCTGGCCTCGTTCCGCAGGCCGCAGGCACGCTGCCGCATCCCGGGGCTGTACCTGGCGGGGGGCAGCACTCACCCCGGCCCGGGGGTGCCGATGGCGGCGCTGTCGGGCCGGCTGGCGGCCGACGCCTGCATGCTCGACCTCGCTTCGACGAGGCCGTCAGCCCCGGCGGCTACGCGTGGTGGTACCTCGACGCCGTGAGCGACGACGGCCGCCATGCGCTCAGCCTGATCGCCTTCATCGGCAGCGTGTTCTCGCCCTACTACGCGCAGGCCCGGCGCCGTGCGGCACGCCAGGGCATGCAGGGGGCCGATCCGCGCCACCACTGCGCCGTCAACATCGCGCTGTATCCCGGGCCGGCCGCCATCGACCGGCGCGGCTGCCGGCGCTGGAGCATGACCGAGCGCGGCCGGCGCGACCTGCACACCGAGGCCGACCACCTGAGCATCGGCCCCAGCAGCCTGGCCTGGGAGCACGATGCGCTGACCTGGCGCCTGGACGAGGTGGGCGCGCCCGTGCCGCGGCGGCTGCGCGGCACCGTGCGCGTACATCCCCTCGCGCTGGTGTCGAACGCCTTTGCACTCGACACCGCCGGCCGACACCGCTGGTGGCCGGCGGCGCCGCTGTCGCGGGTGGAGGTGGTCTTCGACGAGCCCGCACTGCGCTGGCAGGGCCAGGCCTACCTCGATGCGAACCAAGGTGATGGACCGCTCGAAGACGACTTCATCCGCTGGGACTGGGCGCGCGGCCGCCTGGGCGGTACCGAGGCAGCGAGCCGCTGCGCGATCGTCTATGACGTGGAACGCCGTCGTGCATCACCGTTGGCGCTGGCACTGAGCTTCGATGTGCGCCAGGGGCTGCAGCCGCTGGAGGCTCCGGCCCGGGTGGGGCTGGCGCCGGGCCACTGGGGTGTGGCGCGCCACACCCGCCATGCCGGCCCGGCCGGTGAGTCGGCCCGCGTGGTGCACACGCTGGAGGACGGCCCGTTCTACAACCGCTCGCTGATCCAGGCCCGCTGGGCCGGCCTGCCGGTGACGGCGATGCACGAAAGCCTCTCGCTCGAGCGCTTCAGCCGGCCCTGGGTGCAGGCCCTGCTGCCGTTTCGCATGCCGCGGTGGGCGCGCTGAAGGGCGGCCGGTACAGGGATTCAGTTGCCGGTGCTCGAGGGCGACGCGGGTGCTGGCCTGCCCGTTTCCTTGCTTCGCGCCTCGGCCTCCTGCTCCATCTGCTGGCGCCGGCGGTAGCGTCGCAAGGACACCAGCTCCCACACGGCCAGCGCGATCAGGCTGCCCAGCACCAGGCCGATCTCCAGCGTGATCAGCAGGCTCGAACTCATGCCCGGCTCCGACGGGGCGCACTCTGGCGGGCCCGCAGTTCCAGCATCTCCAGCGTGGCCAGCCAGCGCAGGTCCAGGCGCCAGGCGGGCACGGCCCGGGAGGGCGGTGCCACAGCGGCCGGCCACGGGGCGGCCGCTGCCGCGCGGACCAGTGAGCGGGCGCACGGCAGGGGCCCGGGCTCGCGCAGCGCCCCGCCCGGGCGGGGGGTGGCCCACAGGGCCCGGGACACACAGGCCAGCTTGCGCACCGGGCTCACCACCGCACGCTGGTTCACGCCGTCATGCCCGTTGCGGGCCACCTGGTGCCCGATCTCGGCATACAGGAAGCGCGCCGCCTGGATGCCCGGACGGCAGCGCGGCGGCAGCTCGGCCACACCGGCCGACACACGCGCGTACAGCGCGTCGGCATGCGCCAGCAGCCGCGACACCACCGATGCCAGCGCGGGGCTGTGCACGGGGGCGGCCAGCCAGGCTTCGGTGTCGATGCCGGCGTCGTGCAGCCAGCGCTGCGGCAGGTAGAGCCGGCCGGCGCGCGCATCCTCGCCCACGTCGCGGGCGATGTTGCTCAGCTGCATGGCCACGCCCAGGTCGCAGGCGCGTGCCAGGGCCGCGGGCGCGCGGGCCCCCATGATCAGCGCCATCATCACGCCCACACTGCCGGCCACTCGCACGGCATAGGCCTGCAGCTCGTCGATGCTGTCGTAGCGGCGCCCGGCCAGGTCCCATTCGAACCCTTCGAGCAGCGCTTCGGGCACCTCGGGGGCGATGCCATGGTGTTGCACCACCGCGGCAAAGGCCCGGTCCGCCGCGTGGTCGGCGGGGCGGCCGGCATAGGCCAGCGCCAGGCGCTCACGCCAGCGCGCCAATGCAGCCGGGCCGGCCCCCTGGGCATCGATGTCGTCATCGGCCAGGCGACAGAAGGCATACACCGCACAGGCCGGTTCGCACACGGCACGCGGCAGCAGCAGCGACGCTGCCCAGAAGCTGCGCGAGCCGCCCCGCAGCAGGCGCTGGCAGTGGGCGAGGTCGGCCTGCAGATCGGCGGGCACGACCCGCGGGTGTTCAGGCGTCGAGGCTGGCTGCATGGGGCACCACCGTATCGAGCACACGGGCCGACGACAGCACACCGGGCAGGCCGGCGCCGGGATGGGTGCCGGCACCGACCAGGTAGAGGCGGTCCACCTCCTCGCTGCGGTTGTGCGGGCGGAACCAGGCACTTTGCGTGAGCACCGGCTCCATGCCGAAGGCCGCCCCGCGAAACGAGCTCAGCCGCGTCTCGAAATCCTGCGGCGTCAGCAGGCGCGAGCTGACCACGGCCTCCTGCAGCCCGGGCAGCAAGCTGCTTTCGAGGCGCCGGGCAATGGCCTGGCGGTAGGGCTCGGCGCGTTCACGCCAGTCGACCCCGGCCTGCAGGTGGGGGACGGGGGAGAGCACATAGAAGGCATCGCAGCCGGGCGGCGCCATCGACGGGTCGGTGGCGGTGGGCCGGTGCAGGTAGAGGCTGAAGTCGTCGGCCAGGTGCTTGCGATCGAAGATGTCGCCCAGCAGGCCGCGGTAGCGCGGGCCGAGCGCGATGGTGTGGTGCGCCACCTCGGGGTATTGCCGACGCGTGCCGAAGTACCAGACGAACAGGCTCATCGAATAGCGCCGCGTCTCGATGTGACGGTTGGTCCAGCGTTGCCGGTGCTCGGGCGCGAGCAGGTGGCGGTAGGTCCAGGCCGAGTCGGCGTTGGACACCACCACGTCGGCCGCCAGGCTGCTGCCGTCCTCCAGCCGCACCCCCACCGCCCGGCGGTCGCGCACCAGGATCTGCTCCACCGGGGCATGGCAGCGCACCTCACCGCCCTGCCCTTCGATCAGCCCGACCAGGCCGCTGACGAGCCGGTTCGTGCCGCCCATCGCAAAGTGCACGCCCCAGCGCCGCTCGAGGTAGGCGATGAGGCAGTAGACCGAGGTCGTCGAGAACGGATTGCCGCCCACCAGCAGCGACTGGAAGGTCAGCACCACCCGCAGCCGTTCGTCACGCACATGCCGGCAGGCCATGCCGTAGACGGTGCGGTAGGCCTCCAGGCGCAACAGCTCGGGCAGCACCCGGGCCATGTCGGTCCAGCGGTCGAAGGGCACATGCCCGAGCTGCTCGAAGCCGACCTTGAAGATCGCCTCGCTGGTGCGCACGAAACGCTCGTACCCCTCGACGTCGCCCGGCGCGAGCTGCGCCACCGCCTCGCGCATGGCCTGGGCATCGCCGCGGTAGTCGAACTGCGTGCCGTCGTCGAAGCGGATGCGGTAGTACGGGTCGACCGGGCGCAGCGTGACGTCATCGGCCAGGCGCCGTCCGCACAGCGTCCACAGCTCCTCGAACAGGTGCGGCGCGGTGATCACCGTGGGCCCGGCATCGAAGGTGAAGCCGTCCTGCCGGTACACACCGGCCCGTCCGCCAGGGGCGTCCAGGCGCTCCAGCACCGTCACCCGGTAGCCGCGTGCACCCAGGCGCACGGCGGCGGCCAGCCCGCCGAAACCGCTGCCGATCACCACCGCATGTGGCGCGCCGGAGCGGGCCGAGGTGGGGGCCACGGTGGGGGCCGGCGCGTCGCGCGGGGTGCGGTCTGCGCCGACGGGCAGGCCGGGAAGGGTGCGCTGGATAGGTGTCAACATTTTGCATATAGTAGGTGTGTCACGTTTAGTTGACAACACCGCAGTTTTGCGCGACAACCGTTTACCGGCGCCGCCATGGCGCCCCCGAGCGAGGCGGTCCACGGATGAACAGGCTCCAGCACCCATCAGGCACGCTGCTTGTGAGCGACCTGGCCTGTGCGCGTGGCCTGAGGCTGCTGTTTCGTGCCGTGAACGTGCAGCTCGGCCCGGGCGAACTGCTGCATGTGCAGGGGGGCAACGGCAGCGGCAAGACCAGCCTGCTGCGCATCGTCTGCGGCCTGCTCAAGCCCCTTTCGGGCACCGTGAGCTGGCGTGGCCACAGCATCGCCGCGCTGGGCGCGGCCTATGCGTGCGAGCTGCTGCACCACGGCCACGCCACCGGTCTCAAGGACGAGCTGAGCGCCATCGACAACCTGCGCGCCGGTGCGGCAATGGCCGGCGATCCGGTCGAGCCAGCCGAGGCGCTGGGCGCCCTGCAGGCGGCGGGTCTGGCCGGCTGTGCCCACCACGCCGTGCGCGAGCTGTCGCAAGGCCAGCGCAAGCGGGTGGCCCTGAGCCGGCTGGCGGTGTCGCGGCAGCCGCTGTGGGTGCTGGACGAACCCCATGCAGCGCTCGATGCCTCGGCCCGCGCCTGGCTCGACGGGCTGATCGACCGGCACCTGGGCCGCGGCGGTCAGGTGCTGCTGACCGGTCATCACCCCGTGGCGGGCGCAGCCACACGCCAGTCGAGCCTGCAGCTATGAGCCCCCCCGTGCTGCTGGTCGCGGACACCACCGCGGCACCCCGCCCCGCCCCTGCGGCCGACGGCGCGGCCTGGGTCGCCTGGCGTGCGCTGGTGCAGCGTCAGCTGAAGCTGAGCCTGCGCCGCTGGTCGGATGCCGTGGCTTCGCTGGCCTTCCTGGTCATCGTGGTGAGCCTGCTGCCGCTGGGCCTCGGCGGCGAGCCCGCACTGATGCAGCGTGTGGGCGGCGGGGTGGTCTGGGTGGCCGCCCTGCTGGCCTCGACGCTGACGCTGGGTCGGCTGTTCGCCGACGATCACGCCGACGGTTCGCTCGATCAGATGCTGCTTGCGGCCTGTCCGCTGCCGGGCCTGGTGCTGGCCAAGGTGTGTGCGCACTGGCTGTCGACCGGCCTGCCGGTCGTGCTGGTGTCGCCGCTGCTGGCCTTGCAGTTCGGTCTGCCGGGCCCGGCGGTGCTGGCGCTGATGCTCACGCTCGCCCTGGGCACGCCCGTGCTGGGTCTGGTGGGCGCCGTTGGTGCGGCGCTGACGGTGGGCCTGCGCGGTGCGGGCGTGCTGCTGGCGCTGCTGGTGCTGCCGCTGCATGTGCCGGTGCTGGTGTTCGGTGCCGCGGCCGTCGATGCCGCCACCACCGGCCTCGGTTTTGGCGCACATGCCAGCCTGCTGGGTGCCTTGCTGGTGTCCGCCCTTTTCCTTGCGCCCTGGGCCACTGCGGCGGCCCTGCGCATCAGCCTGGAGTGATGCCGATGGCTGCCACCCCCCTTCCGCTGCCTTCCGCGCAGGCACGCCCGGCCCGACGGCTCACGTGGTCCACCTATGCCGCGCCGGTGCGCTTTCATGCGCTGGCCGGGCGAGCGCTGCCCTGGCTGGTGACCCCGGCCATCATGCTGGCGCTGGTCGGCCTGTGGCTGGGGCTGCTGGTGGCGCCCACCGACCATCAGCAGGGTGAGGCCTACCGCATCATCTTCGTGCACGTGCCGGCGGCGTGGATGTCGCTGGTGATCTACCTGGCCATGGCGCTGTGGGCAGCGGTGGGCCTGGTCTGGCACACACGGCTGGCCTTCCTGCTGCTGCGCGCGCTGGCGCCCACCGGCGCATTGATGACCGTGCTGGCGCTGGGAACCGGGGCGCTGTGGGGGCTGCCCACCTGGGGCACCTGGTGGGTGTGGGATGCGCGTCTCACGTCCGAGCTGCTGCTGCTTTTCCTGTACCTCGGCGTGATCTGCCTGCATGCCGCCATCGACGACCCGGCCCGGGCCGACCGGGCCGCGGCACTGCTGGCGCTGGTGGGGGTGGTCAACGTCCCGGTGATCTACTTTTCGGTGCAGTGGTGGAACACCCTGCACCAGGGCGCCTCGGTGAGCCTGACGCGCTCGCCCAGCATGGCCACCACGATGCTGGCGGGCATGCTGGTGATGGCGCTGGCCTTCTGGCTCTACAGCATCGCGATGGCGCTGGTGCGGGTGCGTCGCCTGATCGTCGAGCGTGAACGGCGCGCGGCCTGGGTGCAGGCGCTGCTGGACGGTCGGGAGGCGCCATGAGCTGGAACAGCCTGCCGGACTTCCTGGCCATGGGGGGCCACGGCCTGTACGTGTGGGGCTCGTTTGCCCTGGTGGCCGCCGCGCTGGGCCTGGAGTGGCTGGTCGAGCGGGCGCTGCGGCCCGCCACAGGGCCGGGCCGCGGTGGCGTCGGTGGCGGCATCAGTGACGGCATCGGTGACGGGGGTCGTTCATGAGCCCGCGGCAGCGCCGTGCGGCCGTGGTGATCGCCGGCCTGCTGTGCCTGGGGGCGACCAGCGCGCTGGTGCTCAATGCGTTTCGCAGCAACCTGGTGTTCTTTTTCAGCCCCTCGGACATCGCCCAGCACAAGGCGCCGCGCGACCGCAGCTTTCGCGTGGGCGGCCTGGTCGCCGAAGGCAGCGTGCACCGCGACCTGCGCAGCCTGACCGTGCGGTTTGTGGTGACCGACCGCGCCCGCAGCACCCCCGTGGTCTACACCGGTGTGCTGCCCGACCTGTTCAGCGAGGGCAAGGGCGTGGTCGCACAGGGCCGCCTGCGTGAAGGCATCTTCCACGCCGAGCAGGTGCTCGCCAAGCACGACGAGAACTACATGCCGCGCGATGCAGCCGATGCCCTGGAGCGCGCCGGCGCCAGCCTGCGGGAGCTGCCGCCGTGAACGTCACGCTGGGTCATGCCGCCTTGATGCTGGCCCTCGGTGTGGCCCTGGTGCAGGCCGTGCTGCCGCTGTGGGGCGCACAACGCGGCCGGGTGGCGTGGATGGCCGTGGCCCCGGCCGCGGCCATGCTGCAGTTCGCGCTGGTGGCCGTGGCCTACGCCGGCCTGAGCCTGGCCTTCGTGCAGCACGACTTTTCGGTCAAGGTGGTGGCCCACCATTCGAACACGCTGCTGCCGCTGCCCTACCGGCTCGCTGCGGTGTGGGGCAGCCATGAAGGCTCGATGCTGCTGTGGACCCTGATGCTCGCCGGCTGGGGCCTGGCGCTGGCCTGGCTCGGCCGCCCGCTGGGCCGTGTGCTGCACGCGCGCATGCTGGGCGTGATGGGGGCGCTGGGCTGTGCCTTCCTGCTGTTCACCGTGATGACCTCCGACCCCTTCGAGCGTGCGTGGCCGTCGCCGGTCGAAGGCCGTGACCTCAACCCGCTGCTGCAGGACCCGGCCATGGTGGCGCATCCACCGCTGCTCTACATGGGGTATGTGGGCTTTTCGGTGGTGTTTGCGCTGGCCATCGGTGCGCTGCTGGGCGGGCGCCTCGATGCAGCCTGGGCGCGCTGGTCGCGCCCCTGGGCCACGGCGGCCTGGAGCTTCCTGACGCTGGGCATCGCGCTGGGCAGCTACTGGGCCTACTACGAGCTCGGCTGGGGCGGCTGGTGGTTCTGGGACCCGGTCGAAAACGCCTCGCTGCTGCCCTGGCTGGCCGGCACCGCGCTGATCCACACGCTGGCGATGGCCGAGCGGCGCGGCAGCTTCAGGCTGTGGACGGCGCTGCTGGCGATCCTGACGTTTTCGCTGTCGCTGCTGGGCACCTTCCTGGTTCGCTCGGGCGTGCTCAACTCGGTCCACTCGTTCGCCAGCGACCCCACACGCGGCGTGTGGCTGCTGGCGCTGCTGGCGCTGGTGACCGGCAGCTCGCTGGCGGTGCTGGCCTGGCGTGCCCATGAGCTGCACGACCACCAGCCGTTTGCCTGGCTGTCGCGCGAGGCCACGCTGCTGGCCAACAACGTGCTGCTGCTGGTGGCCGCGGCCGCAGTGATGCTGGGCACGCTGTACCCGCTGATCCTCGACGCGCTGGGCGGCGGCAAGCTGTCGGTCGGGCCGCCGTACTTCGATGCGGTGTTCGTGCCGCTGATGGCCCCTGCGTTGTTCCTCATGGGGGTGGGCCCGGTCGTGCGCTGGCGCCAGCATGCCGCACCCGATGTTGCCCGTCGCCTGCGCTGGGCGCTGGCCGTCAGCCTGGCCAGCGGGCTGCTGCTGCCGCTGTGGCTGGGCGAGGCGTCGGTTGCGGTGGTGGCCGGGCTGCTGCTGGCCAGCTGGATCGCCTGCGCCACGTTGGCCGCACTGCACGAGCGGGTGCGTGGCCTGCCGCTGCGCGACTGGTCGGCCCGCCTGTGGCGCCAGGGCGGCGGCCTGTGGGGCATGGCCCTGGCCCACCTGGGGGTGGCGGTGCTGGTGGCCGGCATCACGCTGGTCAAGGGTTACGAGCTCGAACGCGACGTGCAACTGGCCCGGGGTGAATCGGCCGCGCTGGGCGACTACCGCTTCCGCTTCGACGGCGTGACCCAGCAACTGGGCGAGAACTACCTGGCCGCACGCGGCGTGCTGGTCATTGAACAGGACGGCCGCGTGGTCGCGCGGCTGCACCCGGAAAAGCGGGTCTATGCCGCGTCGGGCCAGGCGATGGCCGAAGCCGCGATCGCCAGCCGCTGGCATGGTGACCTGTACGTGTCGCTCGGCGAGCCCGCCTCGGGCGACGTGCTGAACGGCGCCTGGGGGCTGCGGCTGCACGTCAAGCCGTTTGTCGCCTGGATCTGGGCCGGCGCGCTGCTGATGGCGCTGGGGGGTGCGACGGCCCTGGCCGACCGGCGCTATCGCCGCCGTCATGCGGCCAGCACGGCCGCCGAACCCGCCGCACCGATGCCGGTCGGGCCTGCCTTGCTGCCGCAGGGGAGGCCGTCGTGATGCGCCGCCTCATGCCCTGGACCGTCGCACTCGTTGCGCTGGCCTTGCTGGTGGTCTTGGCCCTGGGCCTGCGCCACGATCCGCGTGCCCTGCCCTCGGCCCTGCTCGACCAGCCGGCGCCGCCCTTCAGCCTGCCCCGCCTGGACCGGCCCGACGACATGCTTTCGCTGGCGCACCTGCGAGGCCAGGTGAGCCTCGTCAATGTCTGGGCCTCGTGGTGCGGGGCCTGCCAGATCGAGCATGCGCTGCTGGTCGAGCTGTCGCGTGCGGGCCAGGTGCCGATCTACGGGCTCAACTACAAGGACCAGCGCCCGGCAGCCCTCGACTGGCTGCGCCGCCACGGCGACCCCTACCGCGCCTCGGCCTCCGACACACGCGGCCACACCGGGCTCGACTTCGGTGTGCAGGCGGTGCCCGAGACCTTCGTGCTCGATCGGGAGGGTGTGATCCGGCATCGTCATGTCGGCCCCGTGACCCGGCAGGTGATCGACGAAACCCTGCTGCCCCTGGTGAGGCAACTCGGTGGCTAGATCTGTCGCTCTCGTGTGGCTGCTGCTGGCCCTGCCCTTCGCTGCCCTGGCCGTCGACCCGGCGCGCCAGGCCGAGGTGATGCACATTGCCCGCCAGTTGCGTTGTGTGGTGTGCCAGAACCAGACGGTGGCCGACTCGTCGGCACCGCTGGCGGTCGACTTTCGCGAGCGCATCGCCGCGCTGCTCGACCAGGGCCGCAACGAACAGCAGGTGCTCGATCACATGGTGGCCCGCTATGGCGAGTTCGTGCTCTACAAGCCGCCGTTGCGGCCAGGCACCTGGGCCCTGTGGCTCGGGCCGTTCGTGCTGCTGGTGGCAGTGGCCGGTGTGCTGGTCCACCAGGTGCGCCAGCGTCAGCGGCGTGTGCCCGCGGCCATGAGCGCCGAGCAGCGCCGGGTGGCCCGGCAGGCCCTGGGCTTGGGGGACACCCCATGAGCGCACCCAACAGCGTGTGGGTGCTGCTGGCCATCGCCGCCCTGGCCCTGGCCACCATCGCCGGGCTGGCCTGGCCGCTGCTGCGTCCTCCGCGCGCCCAAGGGGCACCGGTGGACACACACCCGGGCGACGCGCATCGGCAGATCCTGCGCGAGCAATGGCGCCAGCTCGACGCCGACCATGCCGCGGGCAACCTGAGTGCCGCCGAGCTGCAGCAGGCACGCCAGGAGGTCGAGCAGCGGGTGTTGAGCACCGCCGATGCCGGCGCCGTGCCACTGGACCTTCGCCCCGCGCCCGGCGCAGCGCTGGCCGTGATGCTGATCGTGCCGGCCTGCGCACTGCTCTTGTGGGCACTGCGCGGACAGACACCGCCCGCCACCGGCACCCCGCTTGTCGCGTCACCGGCAGCCGTGGCGCCCGACCCGCTGGTCGATCGCCTGACGCGCCGCCTGGGCGATGAGCCGGTCGACGCCGACGGCTGGGCCATGCTGGGCCGCTCGCTGGCGGCGATGCAGCGCTTCGACGAGGCTGCCCGGGCCTTTGCACGGGCCGGCGAGCTGGCCCCGCCCGATGCCGATCTGCTGGCCGACCATGCTGACGTGCTGGCGATGGCCCAGGGCCGCAGCGCGCTGGGCGAGCCCGAACGCCTGATCGAGCGTGCGCTGGCGCTGACGCCTGACCACCCCAAGGCACTGGCCCTGGCCGGCAGCCTGGCCCATGAGCGGGGGGACCTCACCGAGGCCGCCCGCCGCTGGGACCAGGCCGCCCGGGCCGCGCCACCCGACAGTGCTTTTGCCGCAGCCATGCGCGAGCGCACACGTTCGCTGCAGGACACACCCGCACCGCAACGACTCCTGCCGCCCTCCGTCGTGAGGCGGCCCATCCCTCCCGCCACCGAAGGCCCGCCATGAACCAGCCCTTCCCGTTTTCCGCCATCGTTGCCCAGGACGAGATGAAACTCGCCATCCTCGTCGCCGCGGTCGACCCCCGCGTGGGCGGCGTGCTGATCCTGGGCGACCGGGGCACCGGCAAGTCCACGGCGGTGCGCTCGCTGGCGGCCCTGCTGCCGCCGATGCGGGTGGTTGCGGGCTGCCCCTACCACTGCGCCGCCGACGAGCATGACGACTGCGCCGGCTGTGCCGCCGCCCCGGCCCGCGGCCGACGCGCCCGACCCCGCACCACGCTGATGCCGGTGCCGGTGGTGGACCTGCCCCTGGGCGCAACCGAAGACCGTGTGGTCGGTGCGCTCGACCTGGAGCGTGCGCTGACACAAGGCGTCAAGGCCTTCGAGCCCGGCCTGCTGGCCCGGGCGCACCGCGGCTTTCTCTACATCGACGAAGTCAACCTGCTCGAAGACCATCTTGTGGACCTGCTGATCGACGTGGCCGCCTCCGGCCACAACGTGGTCGAGCGTGAGGGCCTGAGCGTGCGGCATCCGGCGCGCTTCGTGCTGGTGGGCAGCGGCAACCCCGAAGAGGGCGAACTGCGCCCCCAGTTGCTCGATCGTTTCGGGCTGTCGGTCGAGGTGCGCACGCCGGGTGACCTGGCCACCCGTGTCGAGGTGATCAAGCGGCGCGACGCCTACGAATGCCAGCCCGAGGCCTTTGCCGCGACCTGGCAGGCAGCCGACGACCAGGTGCGCCAGCAGATCGTGGACGGGCGCGAACGCCTGCCCCGGGTGCAGGTGCCCGACCAGGCCCTCGAACGAGCTGCGGCCTTGTGCATGAGCCTGGGCACCGACGGCCTGCGCGGCGAGCTGACGCTGGTGCGTGCGGCCCGTGCCGTCGCGGCGCTCGAAGGGGCGCACAGCGTCGACGACAGCCACCTGCGCCGGGTGGCCCCGTCGGCGCTGCGGCATCGTCTGCGCCGCAATCCGCTCGACGACGCCGGCTCCAGCGTGCGGGTGGACCGGGCGGTGGCCGAACTGCTGGCGGCCTGAGATGACACCGAGCGCCGAGCCCGATGCGGCAGCCGATGCACGATGTGTCGCGGCCCTGCTGGCCGTGGCACCCGACAGCCTGGGCGGCGTGGTGCTGCGCGGTGCACCGGGTGAAGCGCGCGAGCGCTGGCTGCAGCAACTGCGCCACCTGATGCCCGACCCGACCCGGCTCAAGCCCGTGCCGCACCACATCGACGACACGGCCCTGCTCGGCGGGCTGGACCTGACCGCCACACTGGCCCGTGGCCATGCCGTGCTGCAGCCCGGGCTGCTGGCCCGGTGTGACGGCGGCCTGCTGCTGCTCACGCTGGCCGAACGGCTGGACGCCGGCCGGGTGGCCCGACTGTGCGCGATGCTCGACACCGGGACCGTGGTCGTTGAACGCGAGGGGCTCGCGGCCCGGCACGCGGCACGCTGCGGTGTGGTGGCCCTCGACGAAAGCCGGGACGACGAGGCCCCCGTCAACGTGGCGCTGAGCGACCGCCTCGCCTTTGTGCTGGACCTCGATGGCATCGACAGCCGCGCGCCGGCCCCCGCCACCGGCCCGTCGCCGCAGCACGTGCTGCAAGCCCGTGAGCGGCTGGGCACGGTCGGCCTGCGTCCGCAGCACATCGAGGCGCTGTGCCTGGCCAGTGCCGCACTCGGCATCGACTCGCTGCGCGCGCCCTGGCTGGCCTCGCGCGCAGCGCGTGTGCTGACGGCGCTGGACAACCGCAACGAGGTGAGCGAGGCCGACCTGCTGTGCGCGGTGCGGCTGGTGCTGGCGCCCCGCGCCACCTGCCTGCCGGCGACCGACCACCCCGCGCAGGACAACACCCCGGCCGACCCACCCGACGCGCCACCGGCATCACAGACCGAGCCCCCGACAGACGCGGCCGATCCTGCCGGGCCGTCCACACCGCTGCAGGACCGTCTGGTCGACGCGGCCCGCGCGGCCCTGCCCAGCGGCTTGCTGGCGCTGTTGCAGGCCGGCATGGGCAGCCGCATGCGTGCGGCGCAGGCCGGGCGCAGCGGGGCCTGGCAGACCGGCGCACACCATGGCCGGCGCCTGGGCGCGCGACCGGGTGAACCGGGCAGCGGCCGCCGGCTGGACCTGCTGGCCACGCTGCGTGCCGCCGCGCCCTGGCAGGCCCTGCGCGCCAGCGAGCGGCCCTCGCCCGGGGCCGGCCGCGGCATGCCGCTCACGCTGCGCCGCCAGGACCTGCGCATCGCCTGTCACCGGCAACATCGTGAATCGACGACGCTGTTTGTGGTCGATGCCTCGGGCTCCAGTGCCATGCATCGCCTGGCTGAAACCAAGGGCGCGGTGGAACTGCTGCTGGGCGACTGTTATGCCCGGCGCGACCGGGTGGCGGTGCTGGGCTTCCGCGGTCAGGGCACCGAGCTGCTGCTGCCGCCGACACGCTCGCTGGTGCGTGCCAAGCGGGCGCTGGCCGGGCTGCCCGGTGGCGGGGGCACGCCGCTGGCCGGTGCGATCGACGCGGCAGGCGAGCTGGCCCGCAGCCTGGTGCGGCGCGGCGAAAGCGCCACCCTGGTGCTGCTGACCGACGGCCGCGCCAACATCACCCGCGATGGCCGGCCGGGCCGCGACGCTGCGCGCGACGAGGCCCGCCAGGCCGCGCGGCTGTGGCGCAGCGGCGGCGTGCCGGCCCTGCTGCTCGACACCTCACCGCAGCCCCAGGCGCTGGCGCGCGAGCTGGCCTGCGAGATGGGCGCCACCTACCTGCCCTTGCCGCATGCACGCGCCGAGGTGTTGTCGGCCGCGGTCAGGCAGGTGCTGGGCCAGACGGCCCCCCGACCCCGTGCGCCCGGCTGAAGCTCGCCGCTGGGCCCGGGAGCGCAGCACCTGGCCGCACGCCGCGCACAGCCTTTTTATCGAAGCCGCCGGCGTGTGCTGGCACCTGCAGCAGATGGGCCAGGGGCCGGACCTGCTGCTGCTGCACGGCACCGGATCATCCACCCACACCTGGCGCGAGCTGATGCCCGTGCTGGCCAGGCGCTGGCGGGTCACGGCGCTGGACCTGCCCGGCCACGGCTTCAGCTCGATGCCCGCCGCGGCCGAGCGCGCCACGACGATGTCGCTCGACGGCATGGCCCGGGCGTTGCGCGGCCTGCTGCAGGCCGCAGCCCTGCGCCCCGTCGTGGTGGTCGGCCATTCGGCCGGCGCGGCCGTGGCGGTGCGCGCCGTGCTCGACGACCGGGACGGGCCCTTGCGCGGCTGCCGTCAGCTCGTGAGCCTCAACGGCGCGCTGATGCCCTGGCGGGGCGTGCCCGGCCTGGTGTTTGCGCCGCTCGCCCGCGCGATGGCGGCCAGCCCCTGGCCGGCGCGCTGGTTCGCGCACCGGATGTCTTCCGAGGGGGCGGTGCGCCGTCTCATTGCGCAGACCGGTTCGCGCATCGGCCCCGAAGGCGAAGCCCTGTATGCCCGCCTGGTCGCGCAACCCGGCCACACGGGCGCCGCGCTGGCAATGATGGCGCACTGGCAGCTGCCCGCGCTGGCGCAGGCCTTGCCCCGCCTGACGGTGCCCCTGCTGCTGGTGGTGGGTGAACGCGACCTGGCCGTGCCGCCGGCCGTGGCGCGGCAGGTCCAGGCGCTGTTGCCTTCGGCCGCCTGCATCCGGTTGGCCGGCCTGGGCCACCTGGCGCATGAAGAACAGCCCGGCCGCCTGGCCGAACTGATCGATCAGGCCGCGGCGGCCGCCCTGGCGGGCACACCGGCCGCAGCCGCAGGACGGCTCAACCCGCCTTCTTGACCCAGGCGCTGCACCAGCCGTTGGCGGCGACCGACTTGCCCGCAAAGATCGGGCAGCCCGCCTGGGCCTCGCCCGGCTTGCCCTGGAACAGCTGGCAGTTCGAGCACTTCTGGGCGTTGTCGTGTTTGGGGTATTTCTTGGCATCGACCTTGGTGGTGTCGGCCTTGTAGCCCATGGCCGTGGCCTGGGCGTCGGACTCGGCCACCGGTGGCAGCGCCTGGGCCTGCGCCGCCGTGGCCGCCAGGGCCGAACCGCCGGCAAGCAGCCGGGCCAGGAAGATACGTCTGTTGGAATGTGTCATCGTGGTTTCCTCGTCATCCGGCTGGAACGCGCCAGCCTGCGCTCGGCCAGCCCGGGCCATCGCCCGGGCGCCATCCTGTCAGAGCATGGGGGCGCGCCGCTTCAGCCGGCCCGCCAGATCCAGCCCGTGGGCCAGGCCCGCGGCACTCAGCCACAGCGCAAGCCAGGGCAGGCCATTGCCCAGCGTGGCCTCGCGCACGGCCAGCATCACGAACAGGCCCGCGGCCAGGTTCGGCAGCCAGCGTCGTGCCGGCCGGTGCTGGCGCCACAGCACCAGGGCTTCGATGAGCATCACCCCCAGCGCCAGGTGCACCAGCAGCACCGGCGTGATCCAGGCAGGCCACCAGGCCGGCATCGCGCGCGCCCCTAACGGCCGAAGGGTGCATTGAGCTGCACCACGGCCAGGTTGAGCGTGGCGGCAAAGGCCACCCATGCGAGATAGGGCACCAGCAGCAGGACGGCCAGGCGCGAATGCCGCCCCAGCACCCACATCATCGCCAGGATCGACAGCCACAGCGCGACCACCTCGGCCAGCGCCCAGTCGGGCCGCTGCAGCCGGAAGAACAGCAGGCTCCACAACACGTTCAGAAAGGCATTGAGCGCACAGACCACCAGCATGCGCTCGCGTGCGGCGCGATCGGGCGCCTGTCGCCAGGCATGCACGGCGGCCAGGGCGGTGAGCGCGTAGATCGTGGTCCAGGCCGGGCCGAACCAGGCATCGGGCGGTTTCCATGCAGGTTGCTGCAGGCTGCGATACCAGGGGCCGATGTCGGTGGCCAGGCCCCCCAGGGTGGCCACCAGCAGCGCCGCCGCAGCGGCCCAGGCCACCGGTTGCCAGCGCCTGCGCGAGGAGGTTCGAGACGTGGAGTCGATCATGCGGTGTGGCGGGCGGTGTCGGGCACGATCAGATGCGCGCCAGACCCAGCAGGTGCGCCATGTCCTTCAGGAAGATGCGCGCATGCGCCATCGGGCGGGTGCGCACCAGCTCCTTGTTCATGTAGGACTCGAAGGTCAGCTGCTGCACGTCGCGGTCGCGGCAGATGCTGACGAAACGCTCGCGCCGACGGTCGCTGCCGTACCAGAAGTGCTGCATCACGCCCAGCACCCAGAACACCCGGCCGTGGGCCCGCATGAACCGCCGGCGGGCCTGGGCCAGCTCGCGCACGTCGCCGCCCAGCAGGCAGGCATGCACCGCCTGTGCGGCCAGTTGCCCCGAATACATCGCGTAGTAGATGCCCTCGCCCGAGGCCGGCGCCACCACACCGGCGGCGTCGCCGGCCAGCACCACGTCGCGCCCGTTGTCCCAGCGCGGCAGCGGCTTGAGCGGGATCGGCGCGCCTTCGCGCCTCAGGGTCTCGGCCTGCGCCAGGCCGGCCGCCGCACGCAGCGTGCCGACCGCACCGCGCAGCGAAAACCCCTTGTCGGCACTGCCGGTGCCGATGCTCAGCGTGCCCCCGTGCGGGAAGACCCAGCCGTAGAAATCGGGCGAGAGCTGGCCGCGGTAATAGACGTCGCAGCGCGAGCCGTCATAACCCGCGGGCAGCGGGTCAGGCGCACGCACGATCTCGTGGTACGCGAACACATGGCGGGTGCTCAGCGCGCCCGGCACGGCCTGGCGCGCCACCTCGGAACGCGCGCCGTCGGCACCGATCACGCAGCGTGCGCGCACGCACTGCTCGCTGTCCTGCGTGCTGGCGGCACCGGCCGGGGTGCGACGCGGCACGCGAAAGTGCACTGCGCTCACGCCGTCGGTGTCACGGGTCAGGCGGGTGAAGGTGCCGGTGCGGCGCACCGCGCCGGCCGACTCGGCACGGCAGCGCAGCCAGTCGTCGAACACCTCGCGGTCGACCATGCCGACAAAACCACCGTCGATCGGGATGTCCACCCGCCGGTCGCTCGGTGCCACCATGCGGGCCGACGTGGCACGGGCCACCAGCAGGTGGTCAGGGATCTCGAAGTCACGGATCAGGCGCGGCGGTATCGCGCCGCCGCACGGCTTGATGCGCCCGCCCCGGTCCAGCAGCAGCACGCTGCGGCCCTTGCGCGCCAGGGCCTCGGCCGCGGTGGCACCGGCCGGGCCGCCGCCGATCACGACCACGTCGTAGGTGTCGGGCCGCGCCGGCGCGGCCCGTGGCGATGGCTGGTCGTTCATGACATGACTCCTGCCACGGCATGCCCCGCAGGGCGCGTGGTACTGCGTTGACTCACACCGATCGACCGCGCCAGCAGCGCAGCGAGCACGAACAGCCCGGCCTCGAGGCTGAACACCACGGCATAGGCCAGGCCCGGCTGGCCCAGCAGCCAGCGTGCGATGTCGCTGGCCGCGGCACCGGCCAGCCCGCCACAGCCAAAAGCGATGGCCTGGGCTGCGCCCCACACGCCGATGCGCACACCTTCCTGCGCATTCGGCCCGGCAGCGGCCAGCCGCATCATCGAGGCGATGGCCGCGATCGAAAACGCACCGTTGGCCACGCCCATCGCCAGCACCGTGAGCTGCAGCGGCCAGCCCGGGCCCTGCAGCGCGGCCATCGCCAGGGCTGCCAGGGCCAGGGCCGACGCAAGGCAGCCCCCGACCGTCCAGTCGCGCAACGAGCCCAGACGGCCGCGACCCAGGCTGCAGGCCAGCGCCACCGTCAGCATGCCCAGCAGCACCCCGCCGTGCTGCACCCCGGCCAGACTGGTCGACTGGCCGGGTGTGAGGCCGAACACGATGCCGGCAAACGGCTCGAGGATCAGGTCCTGCGAGTTGAAGGCCAGCATCGACACGAACACGAACACCGTGAAGCGGCGCGCGGCCGGGTCGGCCCAGACCTCACGCAAGGCCTGGCCGAACGGCCGACGTGCGGCCGCGGGGGTGGCCACCTCCGTCGCCGGGGATCGGGCCGGTGGCTCCAGCCCGCGCACCGCCACCAGGCACAGCCCGAAGGCCAGTGCCGACACCGTGCACGCCACCGCCACCAGGCGCGCGGGGCTGTAGGGGTCGAGCAGCGGCCCGCACAGGCCGGCGGTGACGGCAAACCCGAAGATCATCATCAGCCAGACCACCGTGGCGGCCGCCGCGCGGCGATCGTCGTCGACACGCTTGGCCAGCAGGGCCAGCAGGTTGGTGCCGCTGGCACTCACCCCCAGCCCGATCATCACGAACGCGAGGGTGGCCAGGGCCATGCCCCCGGCACGCTGCGTGTCCATCCAGGCGGTGGCCCCACCCGCCAGGGCGCCACCTGCGGCCAGCATCGCCATGCCGCCGACGATCCAGGGGGTGCGGCGCCCGCCCTGGTCGGAGCCATGACCCATGCGCGGGCGGGCCAGCTGCACCACATAGTGCAGCGCCACCAGCAGCCCCGGCACCAGCGCCGGCAGCGCCAGTTCGACCACCATCACGCGGTTGAAGGTCGAGGTGGTCAGCACCACCACGGCACCGAGCGCAGCCTGCACCAGGCCCACGCGCACGATCTGCATCCAGGTGAATCGAGGGCTCATGGCAGGTCTCCGGCCGTGGCACGCAGCGCCAGCGCACTGACCAGCATGCCGAGCACGAACAGCGTCACGCCGGTGCCGCTGTACCAAGTGGCACGCAGCGAGGGCGCGGCCAGAAAACGCTGCATCAGCAGCAACTGCGCGCCCAGCAGCGCACCGACCAGCGCCGCATGCCAGGGCTGGCCCCAGGCCAGCAGCAGCCCGATCACCACGAGCTGCGGCGCGGCCATCACGGCGCAGGCCACCCACGCGGCCCGCTGCACGCCCAGGCGCACCGGCAGCGAGGCGATGCCCATGCGGGCATCCCCCCGCACCGACTTGAAGTCATTCAGGGTCATGATGCCGTGCGCCCCCAGGCTGTAGAGCGCGGCCAGCATCAGCGAGCGCGATCCCGGCAGCGCCCCCCCGGCCATCACCGCCGCCCCCGTCACCCAGGCCAGGCCTTCGTAACACACGCCACACGCGGCATTGCCCCACCACCCATTGCGCTTGAGCCGCAACGGCGGCGCGCTGTAGGCCCAGGCCAGCGCCAGGCCCAGCACCGCCGCGGCAAACCCCCAGGGCCCCAGCGCCACGGCCACCAGCGCCGACACCAGCGTCCAGACGATCGCGATGTACAAGCCCCAGCGCCCCGGCATGCGGCCCGACGGAATCGGGCGATGCGGCTCGTTGATGGCATCGACCTCACGGTCGAACCAGTCATTGACCGCCTGGCTCGTGGCACACACCAGCGGCCCGGCCAGCAGCAACCCCACCAGCGCCAGCCCCCACCGCCCCTGCAGCGCCGCCCCGGACGCCACCACCCCGCAGGCAAACGCCCACATCGGCGGGAACCAGGTGATGGGCTTGAACAGTTCGGCAACGGCAGACAGGGCGGGACGGGCCATGGTCTGACATTAAGACTGACACATGTGTGTGTCAATCGGAATTGACGATTTGAGGTGTTGAGGTGCGGTGGCGTGATGCCGCAGTGCTTGAGCTGCTGCTGTTTCGCCCCTGGCGTGGCGAGCCACCGGGTGGCTCCCTCTCCCGCTTGCGGGAGAGGGTTGGGGAGAGGGTGCTTCGAGTCGCTACCGCGGTGGTGAGTGGCGCCGCTGTGTCGCCCCTGGCGGGGCGAGCCGGGTCTCGGCCCGGCGGCCGAGTTCCCTTTC
>CAMLSD010000053.1 GCA_946482595.1 uncultured Comamonadaceae bacterium | reverse complement strand
TGGCTGCCGCGCATGCCCAGCTTGTCGAGCTTCTGGGCGATCGAGAAGCCCTTCATGCCCTTTTCGATCAGGAAGGCGGTGATGCCCTGGGCATTCAGCTCGGGTTCGGTCTTGGCATAGACCACCAGGGTGTCGGCGTCGGGGCCGTTGGTGATCCACATCTTGTTGCCGTTGAGCAGGTAGTAGCCGCCCTTGTCCTCCGCGCGCAGCTTCATGCTGACGACGTCGGAGCCGGCGCCGGGTTCGCTCATCGCCAGTGCACCCACGTGTTCACCGCTGATGAGCTTGGGCAGGTACTTCTGCTTCTGGGCGTCGGTGCCGTTGCGCTTGATCTGGTTGACGCACAGGTTGGAGTGCGCGCCGTAGCTCAGGCCGACCGAGGCGCTGGCGCGGCTGATCTCTTCCATCGCGATCATGTGCGCGAGGTAACCCATGTTGGCGCCACCGTATTCCTCGGGCACGGTGATGCCCAGCACGCCGATCTCGCCCATCTTGCGCCACAGGTCCATCGGGAACTGGTCGCTGCGGTCGATCTCGGCGGCCCGTGGCGCAATCTCGGCCTGGGCAAAGTCGCGCACGGCGTCGCGCAGGGCATCGATGTCTTCACCGAGCTGGAAGTTGAGTCCGGGCAATTGCATGGGAAGCCTCGTCGTGGGTTCAGGAAAGGTCGAAGTCAGTGGTGCACGCCGTCGCGCCCCAGCACGGTCATCACCGTGGCGGTCATGGTGGCGATCTGCTTCTCGCCGCGCTCGCCGACCTCGACCGCGCGGGCATCCACCACCGAGATGGTGCGCCCGGCCTTGGTGACCTGCGCCTCGAAGCGGAAGTCCGGACCGCGTGCCGGTGACAGCAGGTTCACCTTGAACTCGATGGTCAGCACGGCGGCGTCGGCCGGCATCAGGGAAAACGCGGCATAGCCGCAGGCAGAGTCCAGCGCGGTGGACACCACGCCGGCATGCAGGAAACCATGCTGCTGGGTCAGGTCACCCCGGTGGCGCATCCTGAGCACCACCCGGCCGGCGCCGACCTCGGCCAGCTCGATGCCCATCGTGGCCATCACGGCCTGACGCTCGAACGAGGCACGCACGCGCTGGCCGAAGTCGGGGTCGGCAGGCGTGGGCAGGGGTGCGGGCACAGGGGACGATGCCATGGCGGGCCTGATTGACGTTTACGTTAACGTCAATTCTAGACCGAGCCGCCCGCGCCCGGTCGGCCGTTCAGGCCTTTTTCTTCTTCTCGCTTTCCCCAAGCAGGCGCCGGGCCTCGCGTTCGTGGGTGCGCACTTCCTCGATCGTGACCTGCAGGTCGGCCAGTTGCTGCTCCAGCTGCTCCCGGTGGGCGGCCAGCACGACCAGGAACTTCTTGAGCTGGGGCACGGTGTCGCGCGGCGACTCGTACATGTCGACCAGCTCCTTGACCTCGGCCAGGCTCAGGCCCAGGCGCTTGCCGCGCAGCGTGAGCTTGAGCCGCGTGCGGTCGCGCGCGGTATAGACCCGGTTGCGGCCGCTCGGGCCGCTGCGGTCCGGGCTGAGCAGGCCGCAGTCTTCATAGAAGCGGATCGCCCGGGTGGTCAGGTCGAACTCGCGCGCCAGTTCGCTGATGGTGTAGGTGGCGGACGCCGGGGTGACAGCAGACACGGTCATGGTTGCCTAGAATGGTCCGGATTGACGTTTACGTAAAGTGTAGCGAATGAACCCCCTGGAACAGCGATTGCACTACCCCATGGGCGATGCGGTGCCCGCCCCTGGCGAGAGCCTGGACGTGGCCCCCGGCGTGCGGTGGATCCGCATGGGCCTGCCGTTTGCGCTGGACCACATCAACCTGTGGCTGCTGCGTGACGAGATCGACGGCCGGGCGGGCTGGAGCGTGGTCGACTGCGGCATCACCAGCGACGCCACGCGCACCGCCTGGGAACAGGTGTTCGCCCGCGAACTGGACGGCCTGCCGGTGCTGCGCGTGATCGTCACCCACATGCACCCCGACCACATCGGCCTGGCCCACTGGCTGACCGAACGCTGGACCACGCCCGACCACGACTGCCGGCTGTGGATCAGCGCCACCGACTTCAACGCCGCGCGCGTGGCCAGCCGCAGCACCACCGGCTACGGCGGCGAGTCGGCCGCCCGCTTTTTCGCCAGCCACGGCCTGCGCGACCCGGACTCGGTCGAGAAGGTGCGCCAGCGCGGCAACTACTACGCCTCGATGGTGCCCGAGGTGCCAGGCACCTTCCGGCGGCTGATGGACGGCGACACCCTCACGATCGGCGGCCGGGCATGGCGGTGCATCGCCGGCTACGGCCATGCCCCGGAGCACATCTCGCTGCACTGTGCCGCCTCGGCCGTGATGATCTCGGGCGACATGCTGCTGCCGCGCATCTCGACCAATGTCAGCGTGTTCGACCTCGAACCCGAGGGCAACCCGCTGCCGCTGTACCTGGCCTCGATCGCCCGCCTGAACGACCTGCCCGAGGACACGCTGGTCCTGCCGTCGCACGGCCGGCCCTTCCAGCGGCTGCATGAGCGCATCGCCCAGTTGCAGGCCCACCATGCCGAACGACTGGACGAGGTGATGACCGCCTGCACCGCCTTGCCGTGCTGCGCCGCGGACATCCTGGAGGTGATGTTCCGTCGCAAGCTGGACCTGCACCAGACCACGTTCGCGATGGGCGAGGCCATAGCCCACCTGCACATGCTCTGGCTGGAGGGGCGGCTGACGCGCCGCCGTGACGCCGACGGCGTGTGGCGCTTCAGCCCGGCCTGACCGGCCGGCCGCCGCGGGGCTCATTCCCAGGGCAGCATCATCGTCAGCAGCAGCAGCTTCTCGAACTCGGGCGCAAAGCGCTCGATGATCCGTTCGGGGTGGGGGCACAGCTTGCGGTCGGTGATCAGCCCGAACTGGACACCGCCGCCATAGGACAGGATGCTGACGCCCATGCCGATGTCACCGGACTGCGGCACCCAGAACATCACCTGCTTGAGCGTGGAGCCGCAGAACTTCAGCGGTTCGCGCGGGCCGGGCACGTTGGTCATCACCGCGGTGGCCTTGCGGGCGAACATGTTGAGCAGTGCCGCCTGCACCGGCTTGATCAGAAGGCCAGCCACCGCGAGGATGCCGAAGGCCAGCAGCGGCTGGTAGCTGCCCTTGAGTTCGGCCATGCGCGCCTTGACCGCGTAGACACGCTCCACCGGGTTGTCGATGCCGATGGGCAGCACCAGCGGCACCAGGCCGAAACGGTTGCCGAGTTCATGCGCCTTTTCCAGCGGCCGCAGGTTCACCGGCACCATGGCCCGGATCTCCTTGCCGGCCACGTTGTCGCCCTGTGAGCGCAGGTAGTCGCCGATGGCGCCGGCCGCACAGGCCAGCACGACGTCGTTGATCGAGCAACCCAGGGCCTTGCCCACGGCCTTGACCTCGTCCAGCGGCAGGGGTTCGCCCCAGGCCACACGCTTGCCCACGGTGGGTTTGCCCTTCAGGCGCGTGGGGGAGTCGTCGGCCATCAGGGCCAGCGCCGCCGCATCGCTCACCACCTGGTAGCCGGTGCGCGCCAGGTCGAGCGAGCCCAGCAGCGGCTGGCCGGGGTTGGACAGCATCTCCATCGACTTGACCACCCCCTGGCCGTACATGCCGATGGCCTTGACCGTCATGCCGGTCAGCGGGCGCAGCACGGCGTCGGACAGCCAGTCGCCATCATCGTGGCGGCGCTTGCGTGCCGGCGGCGCGGCGCCACCATCGGTGATCGACAGCATCACCGAAATCAGCGCGATGCCGTCGGCAATGCAGTGGTGGATCCGCGCGATCAGTGCGCTGCCGCCGTCGTAGTCCTCGATCAGCCGGAACTCCCACAGCGGATGGGCGGTGTCCATCGGCTGGGCCGCCAGCTCGCCCACGCGCGCCTGCAGCGCCAGCTTGGGATCGCGCCCGCGCCGCGACGGCAGCGTCTCGCGGATCACGTGGCGGTGCAGGTCGAACTGCTCGTCGAGCACCCAGCTGGCGCCCATCGGGTCCTCGACCACCTTCTGTCGGAAGCGGGCGTACTTCAGCAGCCGCTCCTCGACCCGCCGACACAGGTCGTCGTAGGCAATTCCCGGTTCGATCACCCACACCCCGACGATCATCATCAGGTTGGCGTCGGTGTCCATGCGCAGCCAGGCGGTATCGACCCGCGACATGCGCTCTACGGCTTTGGGCATTGCCCCTCCTCGAGCTTGAGTTGTGACCCTATTCTTTCGGCACGATGCGGTCTAGCATGCGCAGCGTCAATTTGCGTTTCCACCAACCGGTTGCCACCCACGAAGGAGCCCCCATGGCCGACCTGAAAGCCCAGTTCGAAAAAGCCGTTGCCGAGTCCAAGACCCTGCCCGAAAAGCCCGACAACATGACCTTGCTCAAGATCTACGCCCTGTACAAGCAGGCCAGCAGCGGCGACGTCGACGGCAAGCGCCCCGGTTTCACCGACATGGTCGGCCGCGCCAAGTGGGACGCCTGGAACGAACTCAAGGGCAAGTCAGCCGAAGACGCGATGCAGGAATACGTCGACCTGATCGAATCGCTCAAGTAAGCCGCCGCACCGGCCACTGCGGCCCCTCAGCGCTTCTTGCGGGCGGGGCTGCGGCCGGCTGCAGTGTCGGTTGAAGTGCTGCTTTTCGCGGGCGCCGCCCGGGCGTCCGCCTTGGCGTCCGCCTTGGCAGGCGCCTTGGCAGGCGCCTTGGCCGACGCCTTGCTCACCCGGGGCGTTGCCGCCTCCAGATCGAGCAGGGTGTCGAGGTTCTTCTCGATCTCGGTCTCGATGGTCTTCTTGAAGGCGCCCAGCAGGAAGCCCAGCTTGGCCTGCAGCTCGAAACCGTCGGCGCGCACGCACAGCGTGCCCTTCACGCCGCTGCGGCTGAAGTGGACGATGTCCTCGTCATCGCCCTCTTCCACCGCACATTCCATGTCGAACTGCTCTTCGGCGTCTTCGGCCCATTTCCAGGCCACCTCGCGGGCGCGGGCGAGGCCGAGGGAGTGCTTGCGGCGGATGGCGATGTCGGTCATGGGCTTTCCTGCGTGAGTACCCGGCGGCGCTCCTGCGGAGGGGCTTCGGCCAGGCGACGGACCTGATCATAGAACCGCTGGAAGTCCCCGCCCTGATCGGCGAACAGCCGCTCGAACCCCGGCACCAGCTCGTTGTAGGCCGCCAGCATGCCCAGCGAGGCATTGTTGGCACGGCCGAACCAGCCGTCGTAGCCGGCAAACCCGTCCCAGCGTTCGGCCTTCAGGCGATCGTATTCGGCCCGCAGCGCGGCCATGACCTCGGCCTTGCGACGGCGCTTGTCGTCGTCGCCGGCATCGCTGGCATACACGCGCTCCAGTTCACGCCGGTACTTGAGCGTCAGCGCCTGGAAGTCGCGCCGGCGACGGTCGAAGCGCTCGTACTCTTCGCGCGCGGCCGCGCCGGCATGGCTCGACAGCCAGCGCTGGCCGCCCAGGCGCTCGACGGCGGTGGCGAAGGATTCGTTGAACATCGTGTCGCCCGAGGCATACACGACCTGATGGGCCAGCTCGTGAAAGATCATTCGGGCCAGTTCACCCTCGGGGTAGCGGATGAAGGTGTTGAGCAGCGGGTCGCCGCCCAGCCAGTCGAGCTTGCCCAGCGTCGAGTAGGCCGGCACGCCGTAGACGGCGACCTCATAGCCCTCGTTGCGCAACTCGGCGGCGAGCGCCTCGGCCTCGGCCCGGTCGTAGTAGCCGCGGTAGCCCACGCAACCGACCACCGGGAAGCACCAGGTCTTGAGCTTCAGGCTCAGTTCGGGCGCCGCCGCCACGTTCCACACCGCCGCGGGGCGGCCCAGGTCGGCATAGCGGCGGTAGCTGCGGTTGTCAGGCAGCTTGAGTTCGCTCACGGCAAAGTCGCGGATGCGCTGACTGAGCACGAGCCGCTCGCGTAGCGCAGGAGAGGTGTTCGTGTCCGACAGCCACTCGGGCACCGGGCGGGCGTCATGCACCAGCGACAGATGACCGCGCACCGACTGCGCCAGGTACCCCACCGATCCGCAGCCCGCAAGCACCACCAGCACGGCCGCCACCCCCAGCGCGGCCAGTCCGCCCAGCCACCACCGTGCGCGCGACCTCATGCGGCGTGCTCTGTGGCCGGCGCCACTTCGACCAGCACGTCGTAGAAACAAGGGGCGCGGCCCAGATCGGTCAGGCGCTGGTGGGTGAGTTCATTGACGTTCGTGCCCCGCACCCCCAGCTTGCGCCACCAGATGCCCAGCCCGTTGACCACACCCGCGCGTGCCCGCGGCGAGACACGGGCCTTGCAGTGGTATTCGCCGCGGTCATTGAACACCCGCACCAGCTGGCCGTCGACGATGCCGCGGGGAGCGGCGTCGTCGGCATGGATCTCCAGCAGCGGCTCGGCCTCGATGTCGCGCAGGCTCTTCACATTGACGAAGGTCGAGTTCAGGAAGTTGCGCGCCGGCGGCGAGATCATCGCCAGCGGGTAGCGGCGCGCCAGGTCGGGGGTGGTCTCGGCCGATTCGTGGTTGGGCAGGTAGTCGGGCACGCCGGCCACGGCCGAGTCGATCTCGCACCGGCCGGAGGCAGTGGGAAACCCGCCTTTCGCAAACGGCGCGTCCGGCAGCGGCAGCTTGACCCAGCCGCGCTCGCGCAGCGCGTCCAGACCCAGCGTGTCGGGGAACACCTGCGCAGCCAGCGTTTCGTCGGACTCGAACAGGCAGGGCTCGGTCCAGCCCATGCGCCGGGCCAGCTGACGGAAGAACTCGGTGTTCGGGCGGGCCTGGCCCAGCGGGGCGATGGCCGGCTCGTTGATCAGCGCATAGGTGTGGCCATAGCTCGAATGCACGTCGAGATGTTCGAGCTGGGTGGTCGCGGGCAGCACGTAGTCAGCCAGGTCGGCCGTGTCGGTCATGAAATGTTCGAGCACCACGGTGAAGAGATCCTCGCGCGCAAAACCTGCCACGACGTGCGAGGACTGCGGCGCCACGGCCACCGGGTTGCTGTTGTAGACGATCAGTGCCTCGATCCGGGGGCCGAATGCCGGCGAGGCATCGCGCAGCAGGTCGTCCCCGATGGTGCTCATGTTGATCGTGCGGGGGCGGCGCCCGGCCAGCAGGTCGGCGCGCTGCAGCTCGGCACGGCGCACCGGGAACCAGCCCGAGCTGGACAGCAGCAACCCGCCGGCGGGTTGCCGCCACGCCCCCACCAGGCAGGGCAGCACGGCGATCAGGCGCACCGCGTTACCCCCACCGCGCACCCGCTGCATGCCGTAGTTGAGCCGGATGGCGGCCGGGCGTGTCGTGCCATACGCCTGCGCCAGCTCACGCACCTCGTCGGCCGTGATGCCGCAGACCGCCGCCACCCGCTCGGGCGGCCATTGCAGCGCACGCTCGCGCAGGGCCGGCCAGCCGTGGGTGTGCTGCTCGATGTAGTCGTGGTCGAGCCAGTCGTTGCGGATCAGCTCGTGCATCAGGCCCAGGGCCAGGGCGCCGTCGGTGCCGGGCCGCAACTGGATGTGCTGGTGGCACTTGTCGGCGGTTTCGGTCTTGCGCGGGTCGATGCACACCAGCCGGGCGCCCTGCCGCTTGGCCTGCTGGGCGAAGGTCCAGAAATGCAGGTTCGAGGCGATCGAGTTGCTGCCCCAGATCAGGATGAGCCGGCTGTCGACGAAGTGCTCCAGGTGCATGCCCACCTTGCCACCATAGGTGGCCAGCAGTGCATCGGCACCGGCGCTTGCGCAGATGGTGCGGTCGAGCTGCGAGGCACCCAGCTTGTTGAAAAAGCGCGCCGCCAGGCCCTCGCCCTGCACATGGCCCATGGTGCCGGCATAGCTGTAGGGGACGATCGCCTGCGGGTCACGTTCGGCAATCGCACGCAGGCGTGTGGCGATGTCGTCGAGCGCCTCGTCCCAGCTGACTGGCTCGAACCGCCCGCTGCCCTTGGGGCCCACCCGGCGCAGCGGCTGCAGCACACGCTCGGGGTGGTAGGTGCGCTCGGTGTAGCGCGACACCTTCTGGCACAGCGCGCCGTGCGTGGGGGGGTGATCGGGGTCGCCCTGCACCTTGACTGCCACCCCGTCGTCCACCGTCACGCGGATGGCACAGGTGTCGGGGCAGTCGTGCGGGCAGGCCGCCTTGACGATGCGGCGGGTGACGGCTGGCTGGGAAAGTTCGGTCATGGTCGGGCGCGATCGGGTGGGTTGGCCGCAGGCACGGGAACCCGTCTCGTGGACGGTGGAGGGAATTGTCCGCCAAGCCGGACATTCAGGTGGGCGCAAGGCAACGCAAGACCCCTGGACACACTGCCGTGACGTTTTGCACGGCCCCCGCCACCGCACGCGACTTTGATCTGGAAATTGCGGCGCATCTGACACATTCTTCACTGGTGAACGATCTGCCCGGGCGCGGCCCGGCGCATCACGCCTTCAGGGAAGACTCATGACGCAATGCAACATCTCCCGGCGCAGTGCCCTGCGCCGCCTGGCCGCGATGGGCGCTGCCACCCTGGCGCTGCCCGCCTGGGCCCAGAGCGACAAGATCGTGCTGGGGCAGTCGGCTGCCTTCAGCGGCCCCGCCGCTCAACTGGGCATCCAGATGAACCAGGGCGCGAAGATCTACTTCGACCAGGTCAATGCCGCCGGCGGCGTGGGCGGGCGGCAGATCGAGCTGCGCACGCTGGACGACGGCTATGAGCCGGAGCGCTGCAAGGCCAACACCGAACGCTTCATCAAGGACGACGTGTTCGCACTGTTCGGCTACGTGGGCACCCCCACCTGCCTGGCAGCACTGCCGGTCGTCAACGAGGCGAAGATGCCGTTTTTCGGCCCGTTCACCGGCGCCGAGGCGCTGCGCGACCCGTTCAGCCGCAATGTCTTTCACGTGCGCGCCTCGTACTTCGACGAGACGGCACTGATCGTGCGCCAGCTCACCTCGCTCGGCCTGCGCAAGATCGCCGTGTTCCACCAGAACGACAGCTATGGCAAGGCCGGTCTCGACGGCGTGACCCGGGCGCTGACGCCGCTGGGCCTGGCGCCGGCGGCACTCGGCACCGTCGAGCGCAACACGGTCAACGTCGCCGACGCGGTGCGCACCATCGTGGCGGCCCGGCCCGATGCAGTCGTGCAGATCAGTGCCTACAAGTCCTGCGCCGCGTTCATCCGTGAAGCGCGCAAGGCGGGCTACGGCGGCACCTTCTACAACGTGTCGTTTGTCGGCACCCAGGCCCTGGCCGACGAGCTGGGCCGCGAGGGCCGCGGCGTGATGATCAGCCAGGTGATGCCCTTCCCGTTCAGCACCACCACGGCCATTTCGCGTGAGTACCTCGAAGCCGTTCGCAAGGCCGGCGGCGATGCCCAGCCCAACTACTCGAGCATGGAGGGTTACATCGCGGCGCGGGTGCTGGTCGAAGGTCTGCGGCGTGCCCCGCGCATCAGCCAGGACGGGCTGATCGGGGGGCTGGAGTCGATCAACATGTCGATGGGCGGATTCAACGTGGCCTTCGGGCCTCGCAAGCACACCGCCTCCAGCTTCGTCGATCTGTCGATGCTGACCGAGGACGGCAAGGTGCGCCGCTGACGCGCGATCGCCCGGCAGGGCCATGCCGCGGGGCACTTTGCAGGCCCGGCGAGCCAGGGCTAAACTGGTCCGCTGATCCGGGCCGGCCCAGGCGCAGGCCCGCTCCCCACACTGCAGACGTGCGCGCAGCCCATGAGGCCGCGCGTCCCCGGAGTCCTCACCCATGAACCTGATCGAATCCATCCTGGCCGACAGCGCGGCCGTCACGGCCATCCGGCGTGACATCCATGCCCACCCGGAACTGTGCTTCGAAGAGGTCCGCACCGCCGACGTGATCGCCCGGGCGCTCACCGACTGGGGCATCCCCATCCACCGCGGCATGGGCACCACCGGTGTGGTGGGCATCGTGAAGAACGGCACCAGCGACCGCGCCATCGGCCTGCGCGCCGACATCGACGCCCTGCCGATGACCGAGAAGAACGCCTTTGCCCATGCCAGCCGGCACCACGGCAAGATGCACGCCTGTGGCCATGACGGCCACACGGCGATGCTGCTGGCCGCGGCCAAGCACCTGGCGAAACACCGCAACTTCGACGGCACGGTCTACCTGATCTTCCAGCCCGCCGAAGAAGGCGGCGGTGGCGCGCGCGAGATGATCAAGGACGGGCTCTTCCAGCAGTTCCCGATGCAGGCGGTGTTCGGGGCCCACAACTGGCCCGGCATGGCCGTGGGTCAGTTCGCGATCAAGAACGGTCCGTGTTTTGCGTCGAGCAACGAGTTCCGCATCGTCATCCGCGGCAAGGGCGGGCATGCGGCCCTGCCGCACAACACCGTCGACCCGGTGCCGGTGGCCTGCCAGATGGTGCAGGGCTTCCAGAACATCATCTCGCGCAACAAGCGCCCGATCGACGCCGGCGTGATCTCGGTGACCATGATCCACACCGGCGAGGCCACCAACGTCGTGCCCGACTCCTGCGAGATCCAGGGCACGGTGCGCACCTTCACGCTGGAGGTGCTCGACATGATCGAGCGGCGCATGCAGGAGGTGGCCGAACACACGGCAGCGGCCTTCGGCTGCGAATGCGAGTTCGAGTTCACGCGCAACTACCCGCCCACGATCAACCATCCGGCCGAGACCGAGTTCGTGCGCCGGGTGATGGCCGACGTGGTGGGCGCCGACAACGTTCAGGAGTTCGAGCCCACGATGGGCGCCGAGGACTTCAGCTACTTCCTGCTCGAGAAGCCGGGCGCCTACTTCCTGATCGGCAACGGCGACGGCAGTCACCGCGAGGGTGGGCACGGCCTGGGCCCGTGCATGCTGCACAACCCGAGCTACGACTTCAACGACGACCTGATCCCGCTGGGGGCCACGCTGTGGGTGCGCCTGGCCGAGGCCTGGTTCCAGAACGCACGCTGAACACGCCCCACACGATGAGCACGATGAACCCCGCCACCCTCCCCGCCTGCTACTCGCAAAGCTATGTCGAGGCGCGCCAGAAGTTCATGGCCGCCTGCGACGCCGCCGGCCTGGACGTCGAAAGCCATGTGCATCCGATGCTCGGTCGCGATGGCGAGACCCTGGCCATGGACGTGGCACGCCAGGGCCCGCGTGACGCGCGCCGCGTGCTCATCATCAGCAGTGCCTGCCACGGCGTCGAGGGTTATGCCGGTTCGGGCATCCAGGTCGCCCTGCTGAACGATGCCTCGTGGCTCGCCGAGGTGCAGTCCAGCGGCGTGGCCGTGCTCTACATCCATGCGCTCAACCCCTACGGCTTTTCGTGGTGGCGGCGCGTGACCCAGGAAAACGTCGACCTCAATCGCAACTTCCACGACTTCAGCAAGCCGCTGCCGCACAACACGGCCTATGACGAGATCCATGCGCTGCTGATCCCGCCGCAGTGGCCGCCCACGGCCGAAAACGAGCACGCCATCCAGCACTACATCGCCACACACGGCCTGGCAGCCTTCCAGTCGGCCGTGTCGCAGGGGCAGCACGAGCATGAGGACGGCATGTACTACGGGGGCCGCAACCCCACCTGGAGCAATCAGACGCTGCGCCACGTGCTGCGCGATCACAACGTCCACACCACCGACCTCGCCTGGATCGACCTGCACACCGGCCTGGGCCCGAGCGGGCACGGCGAGCGCATCTTCGCGTCGCGCAACGACGCCACGGAGCTGGCCCGCGCGCGCGCGTGGTGGGGCAAGGAGGTGACCTCGATCTACGAAGGTTCGTCCTCGTCGGCGTTGCTGACCGGCATGATGTGGCTGTCGGTCGTCGACGAAGTGCCGCAGGCACGCTACACCGGCATCGCGCTCGAGTACGGCACCCTGCCCATGCTGGACGTGCTGCAGGCGCTGCGCGCAGAACACTGGCTGGACAAGCACCCCGAGATCGGCGCCCCGCAGGCCGCGGTCATCAAGCAGCAACTGCGCGACGCGTTCTACACGGACACCGACACCTGGAAGGTGCAGCTCGTGATGCAGGCGCGCGAGGCCGCGTCCCAGGCGCTCACCGGCCTTGCAGCAAGCTGAAGCACCACGGGCGAGACACCGGGTGCAGGGCCGCGAGCGATCGCGGCCCTTTGCTTTTGGGCACACGCCGCGCAACCTGGCATTCAGCTTGCTCTCAGTCAGCAACCACGCAGCTGCCGGGGGCCAGAAGGCCTGAAGTGTCCGGCAACGAGACAAGCCTGCGGGGAAACGCTGATCGCTTCGCAGACAGTTTCCAAGAATCGAGACACTCGGGTTCACCCGCATCACGGGTGCTTTCTCCTTGCCTGACAAGGCCTTAGCCGGCTCGTTGGGAACTGGCACAGCGCTTGCGCTAGTGGTGGTCGCACCGGCCGAGACGCCGGGCCGTGACAGACCCACGAGGAGACAAGCATGTGGTCATCGACCCTGCCGCCACCGGCGCGCGCCCGCGCCGCATGGCGGCCTCTGCAACGAGCATTGCAGCATCTGGCATGGCTCGCCTGGCCGTTGTGCCTGAGCCTGCCGGCACAGGCTGACATCGTCATCGGCCAGGTGGCGCCACTGTCGGGTGTGCTGGCCAGCACCGGGCAGCAGATGGTGCTGGGTGGCAAGGTGTACTTCGACTGGATCAATGCCCAGGGCGGCATCCACGGCGAGAAGATCCGCACCATCGTCCATGACGATGGCTACAAGGTCGACGAGACGCTGCGCCTCACGCGTGAGCTGGTGGCCAGCGACGAGGTCGTGGCGCTGTTCGGTTTTGCCGGCACCGCCAACATCGGCAAGCTGCTCGAAGAGGGTGTGCTGGCACAGGCCGGTATCGCACTGGTGGCGCCCTACACCGGTGGTGAGCCGCTGCGCACGCCGTTCAACCCCTGGATCTTCCATGTGCGCGCCGGCTATGCCGACGAGGCCGAGCACATGGTCAAGCAGCTCACGACACAAGGCATCCGCCGCGTGGCGGTGCTCTACCAGGACGACGCATTCGGCAAGGCCGGGCTGGCCGGAGTCGAAGCGGCACTGCAGCGGCGCCAGCTGAAGCTCGCCGTGGCGGCGCCCTACGAGCGCAACACCGATCAGGTGGCCGCTGCGGTGCAGCAGGTGCTGGCTGCCGAGGCCCAGGCGGTCATCATGATCGCGGTGAACAAGCCGGCGGCTGCCTTCGTGCGGCAATACCGCGAGGCCGGCGGCGGTGGCCAGTTGTTCAACATCTCGGTGGTCGACCCGGCCGAGCTGGTGCGGCTGGCCGGCCTGCAGCATGCCCGCGGCCTGGGCATCAGCCAGGTGGTGCCCTACCCCTACCAGGCCTCGCTGCCGGTGGTGCGCGAGTTCCAGCGGCTGCTGCGGCAGTTCGCGCCCGAGGCCGACGTCAACTACACGAACTTCGAGGAATTCCTCGGCGCCAAGGTGCTGGTCGAAGGCCTGCGTCGCGCCGGGCCGAAACCGACGCGGGCCGCGGTGATCCGTGCGCTCGAGTCCCTCACGACCCTCGACCTCGGCGGCATCCGCGTGGGCTTCTCACGCGACAACCGGGTGGGCTCGCGCTACGTCGAGGTCACCGTGATCGGCAGCTCGGGCAAGTTGCTCAAGTGAGCCGCGGCCCGAAGCGCACCCAACGCAGTCCCAGGACCACTTCACCATGACCGACCCTCACTCCCCCATCCTGGTCGTGCGCGGCCTCACCAAGGAATTCAAGGGCTTCGCCGCCGTGAGCGGCGTCGACCTGGACGTGGCGCGCTACAGCATCCATGCGCTGATCGGCCCCAACGGTGCCGGCAAGACCACCTGCTTCAACCTGCTGACCAAGTTCCTGGAGCCCACGGCCGGCAGCATCGTCTTCAACGGGCAGGACATCACGCGCGAGTCACCCGCAGCGATTGCACGGCGCGGGATCATCCGCTCGTTCCAGATCTCGGCCGTGTTCCCGCACCTGAGCGTGCTTGAGAACGTGCGTGTGGGCCTGCAGCGCAGCCTGGGCACCGCCACGCATTTCTGGAAGAGCGAGGCCAGCCTGGCGCCGCTGAACGATCGCGCCATGGCCCTGCTGGAGGAAGTCGACCTGGCCCGTTTTGCCCACACGCAGACGCTGAACCTGCCCTATGGCCGCAAGCGGGCGCTGGAGATCGCCACCACGCTGGCGATGGACCCCGAGCTGATGCTGCTGGACGAGCCCACTCAGGGCATGGGGCACGAGGACGTGGCCCGTGTCACCCAGCTCATCAAGAAGGTCAGCGCCGGCCGCACGGTGCTCATGGTGGAGCACAACATGAACGTGGTCTCGTCGATTGCCGACCGCATCACCGTGCTGCAGCGCGGCAGCATCCTGGCCGAAGGGCCCTATGCCGAGGTGTCGGCCAATCCGCTGGTGATCGAGGCCTACATGGGCAGCGCCGACACCGAACTGCAGGGAGCCCACTGATGAACGCCAGTTCCAGCCTGACCGTCGAGCGGGCCTCGACGGTGCCTGCGCGCAGCCATGCCGCACCGAAAACACCGGCGCTCGAGATCCGCGACCTGCATGCCTGGTACGGCGAGTCGCACATCCTGCATGGCGTGAACCTCACGGTGCATGCCGGCGAGGTCGTGACGCTGCTGGGCCGCAATGGCGCCGGGCGCACCACCACGCTGCGCGCGATCATGGGGCTGACCGGCACACGCCGCGGCAGCATCCGCATCCACGGCCACGAGGTCATCACGCAGCGCACCCACCGCATTGCCCATCACGGCGTCGGTTATTGCCCGGAGGAGCGCGGCATCTTCGCCAGCCTGTCGTGCGAGGAGAACCTGCTGCTGCCGCCCCGGCTGCGCGGCCAGGGCCCGGGCATGTCGATCGACGAGATCTACGACATGTTTCCCAATCTGAAGGAGCGCCGTCACAGCCAGGGCACCCGGCTGTCGGGTGGCGAGCAGCAGATGCTGGCCGTGGCCCGCATCCTGCGCACCGGCGCCAACGTGCTGCTGCTCGACGAGATCTCCGAAGGGCTGGCACCGGTGATCGTTCAGGCCCTGGCCCGGATGATCCGCACGCTCAAGGCCAAGGGCTACACGGTGGTGATGGTCGAGCAGAACTTCCGCTTTGCCGCACCGCTGGCCGACCACCTGCACGTGATGGAACACGGCGCCATCGTCGAGTCCTTCGGCGCGCACCAACTGCAGGACAAGCTGCCCGTCCTGCACGAACTCCTGGGCGTGTGAGCGCCCGCCAGACATCTGACCCACCCGGCGGCCCGCCCGCCACACAACGAGGAGAACCTGCATGAAAAAACACCTGCTGGCCGCTGCGGCCGCCACCATTGCCTGCGCACCCGCCCTGGCCCAGGTCTCGGGCGACGCGGTGAAGATCGGCTTCATCACCGACATGTCCAGCCTGTATGCCGACATCGACGGCAAGAACGGCGTCGAGGCGATCCGCATGGCCATCGAGGACTTCGGTGGCACGGTGCTGGGCAAGAAGATCGAGCTGGTCTCGGCCGACCACCAGAACAAGGCCGACATCGCCGCCTCCAAGGCGCGCGAGTGGTTCGACCAGAACGATGTCGACATGATCCTGGGCGGCACCAACTCGGGCACCGCCCTGGCCGTGAGCGGCCTGGCCGCGCAGAAGAAGCGCGTGTACTTCAACGTCGGCGCAGGCTCGGCCCGCCTGACGAACGAGGACTGCACGCCCTACACCGTGCACTATGCCTATGACACGGTGGCCCTGTCCAAGGGCACGGGCTCGGCCATCATCGAGCAGGGTGGCAAGTCGTGGTTCTTCCTGACGGCCGACTACGCCTTCGGCCACTCGCTCGAAGGCGACACCGCCAACGTCGTCAAGGCCAAGGGCGGCAGCGTGGTCGGCACGGTGCGCCATCCGCTGAATGCCTCGGACTTCTCGTCCTTCCTGCTGCAGGCGCAATCGTCGAAGGCGCAGATCCTGGGCCTGGCCAACGCCGGCGGCGACTTCGTCAACGCGGTCAAGGCCGCGCGCGAGTTCGGCATCACCAAGACGATGAAGATGGCCGGCATGCTGGTGTTCCTGAACGACGTGCACAGCCTGGGCCTGCAGAACACCCAGGGCCTGCTGATGACCGACAGCTGGTACTGGGACAACAACGACGAGTCCCGCAAGTTCGCACAACGCTTCTTCGACAAGACCAAGAAGATGCCCAGCAGCCTGCAGGCCGCCGACTACTCGGCCATCACGACCTACCTGAACGCCGTGAAGGCCGCCGGCACCGACGATGCCGACAAGGTGATGGCCCAGCTCAAGAAGATGAAGCTCGATGACTTCTATGCCAAGGGCTACATCCGCAAGGACGGCCGGTACATCCACGACATGTACCTGATGCAGGCCAAGGCGCCGAGCGAGTCCAAGGGCCCGTGGGACCTGCTCAAGCGCGTGGCCACGATGCCGGGTGAGCAGGTGTTCACGACACCGGCCGAGTCGAAGTGCTCCCTGATGAAGAACTGAGGCGCCTGCCCTTTGTGGATCCCCGCCCGCGCGGGGATGACGCCGGGCCCGTCGCCCCTGCGCCCGCGGGGGCCCACGGCCCCTTCCCTACGGAATCGACATGGACATCTTCGGTATTCCCTTGCCCGCGATGCTCAGCCAGCTGCTGCTGGGACTGGTCAACGGCTCCTTCTATGCGGTGTTGAGCCTGGGCCTGGCGGTGATCTTCGGCCTGCTCAACGTCATCAACTTCGCCCATGGTGCGCTGTTCATGCTGGGCGCCCTGTTCGCCTGGATGGCCGGGCAGTACCTGGGCCTGAACTACTGGGCCGCCCTGCTGCTGGCCCCGCTGGCCGTGGGTGTGGTGGGCATCGCGATCGAGCGCGGCCTGCTGCAGTGGATCTACAAGCTCGACCACCTCTACGGCCTGCTGCTCACGCTGGGCGTGACGCTGGTGATCGAGGGTGTGTTCCGCACCGCCTACGGCGTGTCAGGCCAGCCCTATGCGCCGCCCGAGCAGCTCACCGGCGCACTCGACGTGGGTTTCATGATGCTGCCGATCTACCGCGCGTGGGTGGTGGTGGCTTCGCTGCTGGTGTGTTTCGGCACCTGGTACGTGATCGAGAAGACCAAGCTGGGCGCCTACCTGCGCGCCGGCACCGAGAACCCGAAGCTGGTCGAGGCCTTCGGCATCAACGTGCCGCTGATGGTGACGCTGACCTACGGCTTCGGCGTGGCGCTGGCCGCCTTTGCCGGCGTGCTGGCCGCGCCGGTCATGCAGGTCACGCCGCTGATGGGGCAGAACCTGATCATCGTCGTGTTTGCCGTGGTCGTGATCGGCGGCATGGGTTCGATCATGGGATCGATCGTGACCGGCCTGGGCCTGGGTGTGGTCGAGGGCCTGACCAAGGTGTTCTACCCGGAGGCCTCCACCACGGTGGTCTTTTTCATCATGGTGATCGTGCTGCTGATCCGCCCGGCCGGGCTGTTCGGCAAGCAACGCTGAAGGAGCGATGTCGTGCTGTCCAATCGTTGGCTCTATCCCCTGCTGCTGGGTGTGTTGTGCCTGGCACCGCTGGCCGGCGCCTACCCGGTGTTCGTGCTCAAGGTGCTGTGTTTCGGGCTGTTCGCCTGTGCCTTCAACCTGCTGATCGGCTTCACCGGCCTGCTGTCCTTCGGGCACGCCGCGTTTTTTGGCGGTGCCGGCTACGTGTGCGGCCACGCACTGAAGGTCTGGGGGCTCACGCCCGAGCTGGGCCTGTTGCTGGGCACGGCGGCGGCCGCGCTGATCGGCTGGGGCATGGGCGCGCTGGCCATCCGCCGTGAAGGCATCTACTTCTCGATGATCACGCTCGCGCTGGCCCAGATGCTGTTCTTCTTCTGCCTGCAGTCGCCGCTGACCGGCGGCGAAGACGGCCTGCAGGGTGTGCCCCGTGGCAGTCTGTTCGGCGTGCTGAGCCTGGCCGACGACCAGGTGCTGTACTACGTGGTGCTGGCCATCGTGGTGGGCGCCTACCTCGCGATCTGGCGCATCGTGCACTCGCCGTTCGGCCAGATCCTGCGTGCCATCCGCGAGAACGAACCACGCGCCACCTCGCTCGGCTACGACACCCGCCGCTTCAAGCTGCTGGCCTTCGTGCTGTCGGCCGCGCTGGCCGGCCTGGCGGGCTCGCTGAAGGTGCTGGTGATGGGCTTCGAGACCCTGACCGATGTGCACTGGTCGATGTCGGGCCTGGTGATCCTGATGACCCTGGTCGGTGGCCTGGGCACGATGATCGGGCCGCTCGTGGGTGCGTTCGTGATCGTGGCCCTCGAGAACAAGCTCGGTGACATCGGCACCAGCCTGGCCCGGTTCACCGGACTGGAAGGCCTGGCCGCGCTGGGTGAATCGGTGACCACCGTCACCGGCGTGATCTTCGTGATCTGTGTGCTGGCCTTCCGTCGCGGGATCATGGGCGAACTCATCCACCGCCTGCCGCGGCGCACCGGCGCCCAGACCGCGCCGTGACACCCACTCCGCCCCCCGCGCCGGTGCCTGCCGCCGCCGAAGGCCTTTGTGCACTGGCCGACGCGGCACGGCTGGGCGACTTCCCCGGCCTGCGCGACTCGGCCATGCAGGTGCTGTTCAAGGCCCTCGAACATGCGATCGAGGGCACGGTGATCGTCGACCATGACGCACGGCTGGTGTGGATCAGCGAACGCTATGCGCGGCGCTTCGGCCTGGACGACCCGCGCCAGGCGCTCGGCCGGCCCTGCGAGGAGGTGATCCCCCACAGCCGCATGCGCGAGGTGGTGGCCAGCGGCCAGCCGATGCTGCTGGACCTGCTGGAGTCGCCGACCCGCCCGCTGGTGGTGATCCGCCTGCCGCTGCGCCAGGAAGACGGGCGCGTGATCGGTGCGGTGGGTTTTGCGCTGCTCGACGAATGGGCGTCGCTGTCGCCCATCGTCGCGCGCTTCCTCGCGATGCAGGAAGAGCTGGCCGCCGCGCGCAAGGGGCGCCCGCCCGGGCGCCAGGCCAAGTACAACTTCTCCAGCTTTGTCGGCCGTTCGCCGGTCACGCTGGAACTCAAGCGCATGGCACGCCGTGCCGCGGCCACGCATTCGCCGGTGCTGCTGCTGGGCGAAACCGGCACCGGCAAGGAGCTGCTGGCCCATGCGATCCACGGCGCCTCGCCGCGATCGCACAAGCCCTTCGTCTCGCTCAACGTCGCCGCCATTCCCGAAGCCCTGCTCGAGGCCGAACTCTTCGGTGCCGCGGCCGGCGCCTACACCGGCGCGGATCGGCGCGACCGGCAGGGCAAGCTGCACATTGCCCAGGGCGGCACGCTGTTCCTCGACGAGATCGGCGACATGCCGCTGGCACTGCAGTCCAAGCTGCTGCGTGTGCTGCAGGAAAAGGAATTCGAGGCCCTGGGCTCCAACGAGGTCGTGCGTGCCGACGTACGCATCATCGCCGCGACCTCGCGCCGGCTGACCGAGCTGGTGCGCGAAGGGCAGTTCAGGGCCGACCTCTACTACCGGCTGGACGTGCTGTCGATGGCGGTGCCGCCGCTGCGTCAGCGGCTGGATGACCTGGAGCCGATCTGCGAATCGCTGCTGGAAGGTTTCACCGAATGTCGCCCCGGCCATGCCTACGAGCTGGATGCCGAAGCACTGGCCGTGCTGTCGCGCCACCATTGGCCGGGCAACATCCGTGAGCTGCGCAATGTGCTGGAGCGGGCCATCGTGCAGTCCGATGCGCCGGTGCTCACCGCACACGCCATCCGCATGGCGCTCGCGCCGGTGGTGCCAGCACCGGGCCATCCCCCTGCGGAGCGCGGGGACACCCACGATGCCACCGGCACGGCCGCGCCAGCGCCGGGCCAGGGGCATGCGGTCGCCATGAGTCACTACGAGCGCAACCTGATCGAGCGTGCGCTGGCCGAGTCTCGCAGCGTGGCCGCTGCCGCGCGGCGGCTGGGCATGGGCCGCGCCACGCTGTACCGCAAGATGGCCGCCTACCGCATCGCGCGTGGCACGGCCGCTCCCTCCGACGAGCCCCGACATGAGCCGTAACCCCACCTTCGCGACCCGCCTGCTGGCCTGCATCGTCCTGCCGTCACTCATGTTCTGTGCCGCCCTGGCCGCCGGTCTGTGGGGGCTGTGGCGCACCCAGGCCGAGTACCAGGCCTACCTCGAACGCGAGCAGGCCATCAGCGCCCACCTGCACCGTGTGCTGGGCCTGGGCCTGGCCGCGGGACAGGCCGTGCGCGACCTCGCCCTGGACCCATCCAACCGCGCGGCCCGCGAGGGCATCGGCGCCAGCCACAAGGAGGCCGCGCAGCGCATCGCACTGGCCGCCGAGCTGGCCGGCACGTCGGACTTCCTCGCGCCGCTGCGCACGCTTGAGCAGCAGCAGCGTGCCCACGCCGAGCTCCAGCGCCGGGTGGTGCAGATGATCCGTGACCAGCCCGGCGAGGTGATCCAGGCGATCGTCGACCAGGAAACGCCGTCGTGGGCCCGCGTGCGCGCCGGGCTGTCGCAGCTCATCGACCTGGCCGGTCAGCGCGCCGACGAGGCCCAGGCGCGTGCCCAGGCCAGCGCACGCCGTGCGGTCTGGTGGGCCGCGGGCCTGTCGGCACTGGCCGCTGCAGCGGCGCTGGGCCTGTGTTTCGTGCTGCTGGGTGCGCTGCGGCGCGAGCTGGGCGGTGAGCCCGAACTGGCCCGGCGCGGGCTGCTGCGTGTGGCCGAAGGTGACCTGCGCCACGACAACCACGACGTCCAGCCGCCCCCCGCCAGCATGCTCGGTGTGGTGCGCCAGATGCGGCTGTCGCTGGGCGGCATGGTGGCCCGGGTGCATGAGGTCACCCGCAGCGTGGCCGCGGTGGCCGGCGAGATCGCCCACGGCAACCTGACGCTGAGCGAGCGCACCGAGCAGGCGGCCGGCAACCTGCAGGCCGCCACGCAGTCGCTGCGCCAGCTCACCGAACGCATCGAGCAGGCCTCGCATGTGGCGCACCAGGCCGACGCGCTGGCCAGCTCGGCCAAGGACGTGGCCAGCCGCGGCGGCAAGGCCGTGGCCGGGGTCGTGAGCACCATGGGGGCGATCGCGGCGTCCTCGCAGCAGGTCGGCGACATCGTCGGCGTGATCGATGCCATCAGCTTCCAGACCAATCTGCTGGCGCTCAATGCCTCGGTCGAGGCCGCACGCGCCGGCGAACACGGCCGCGGTTTTGCGGTGGTGGCCGACGAGGTGCGCACGCTGGCCGGCCGCAGCGCCGAGGCCGCGCGCCAGATCCGCGAGCTGATCGAACGCTCGGTCAACGAGGTGCAGGCCGGCAGCACGCGCGTGCAGGAGGCCGGTGCCACGATGGCCGAGATCGTGGCGGCCACGCAGCGCGTGAGCGACATGATGGCCACGCTCAGCCGTGCCGCCGGTGAGCAGGCCCAGGACATCAGCCAGGTCCATCGCACCGTGGCCGGGCTGGAGCAGATGACGCAGCAGAACGCCGCACTGGTGGAAGAGTCGGCTGCCGTCTCGTCGCGCCTGAAGGAGCAGGCCGAGCAGCTCGCACGCATCGTCGGCTCGTTCAAGCTGGCGTGAGGGCACCTGCAGACTGCCAGCAAGGCATGTCCGGATTTGATCGCTACCGGTCACCTGCCGAGCGGTCGAGGCGCGGTGCGCCCTCTATGCTGACGTCATCTTTTCAAGGAGACTGTCATCATGCAGACCGCGCTGATCCTGATCGACGTGCAGGAATCGTTTCGCCACCGCCCGTACTGGAGCGACAACGACCTGCCGGCCTTCCTCGACCACACCCGCCGGCTGGTGGAAGGCTGCCGCAGCGCCGGTGTGCCCATCGTGCGCATCCTTCATGAAGAAGGCCCGGCGGTGGCGGCCAACCCGTTCTCGAAGGCTTCGGGCCTGGTGCGCCCGCTGGACGGCATGGTCGAGTTCGAGGCGACAGCCGAGTTCACCAAGAGCCGCCACAGCTCGCTGGTGGCCACGGCACTGCCGCTGTGGCTGCACCGCCAGGGCATCCGCCGCCTGATCATTGCCGGCATCCGCACCGAACAGTGCTGCGAGACCACGGCCCGGCATGCGAGCGACGAAGGTTATGAGGTCGACTTCGTGACCCAGGCCATGCTCACCTTCGCGATGCAGCAGCCAGACGGCACGCCGCTGTCGGCACGCGACATCACGGCCCGCACCGAGACCGTGCTCGAGGGGCGTTTCGTCACGCTGTGCAGCGTCGACAAGGCGCTGCAGCGCGCGGCCTGACACCACCGCCACCACCACCATGCGCCGCACTGCCCCGCCGGACGACCGCATCGACGTGCTGTTTGTCGTGTTGCCCGACACCTTGCTGCTGGATCTGGCCGGTCCGGCCGAGGCCTTCCGGCTGGCCAACCAGGCATTGACCGCTCGCGGCGACCCGGCGCGCTTCCACCTGCGGTTTGCCGGCCCGCGGCCCGACATCACCACGTCGGTCGGCCTGGCGGTTGCGTCGCTCGAGCCCCTGCCGGCGCAGCCGCAACGACCCACCTGGATCGTCCTGCCGGGCCGGCCGGGCCGCATGGACGCCACCGCGGCGCGCGCCTGGCGCGAGACCGCGCAGTGGCTGGGCCGCACGGTCGCCGGCTGGCTGAGCCACACACCGACGCACCGGCTGGTCACGATCTGCGCCGGCGCACTGCTTGCGGCCGATGCCGGACTGGTGCATGGACGCCGCTGCACCACCCATCACGAACTGCTGTCGACGCTGCAGTCCATGGCGCCCACGGCCGAGGTGGTGAACAACCGGGTGTTCGTCGAGGACGGCCCGCTGGCATCGAGTGCCGGCATCACGGCCGGCATCGACCTGGCGCTGCATCTGATTGCCCGCGAAGTGGGCGACGGCGTGGCCGCCCAGGTGGCGCAGGCCATGGTCGTGTACCTGCGGCGTGGTCCGCAGGACCCGGAGCTGTCGCCGATGCTGCAGCATCGCAACCATCTGCACCCGGCGGTGCACCGCGTGCAGGACGCCGTGTGTGCCGACCCGACTCACGACTGGCACGCGGCCGAAATGGCCCGTACCGGCCACGTCACGCCACGCCATCTGCACCGGCTGTTCACCGTGCACGCCGGCGTGACGCCGATGGACTATCTGCAGCGCATCCGGGTGGAACGTGCCCGGCAGGCGCTGTTGCAGGGCGCCACGGTCGGCCAGGCGGCCGAACGCGCGGGCTTCAGCTCGGATCTGGCACTGCGCCGTGCGTGGCGCCGAGTGGCCGGCGGCACGCCCAGCGATCTGCGTCCGCACTGATCGCCTGGCCGACCGGTACGACCGCTTCAGCCCACACCCAGGGCCCGCAGGTCGGCCTCGCATTGCTGCGCATCGACAAAGTGCACCGCCTGCCAGCCGGCCGCCTGGGCCGCCTCGACGTTGTGTGGCACATCGTCGACAAACACGCAATCGGCCGGCTGCACCCCAAACTGCGCCACGGCCAGCTCGAAGATCGCCGGCTCAGGTTTGATCAGTCCCACCCGGGCCGAAAACACACCGCGCTCGAACCAGTCGAAAAAGCCGTGGTGACGCTCGAGATGGTCGGCGTAGGGGGCCGGCATGTTGGACAGATAGAACAGCCGGTGCCCGGCCTCGCGCAGGCGCTGCATCAGCGACACCGTGGCGGACTGGGCCTCCAGGTGCGGCGGGATCGCATGCACCACACGCTCCACGTCCGGTGCCGGCAGCCCGGTGCGGCGCGCAATGCGCTCGACCAGTTCGCCCGGCGTGACCGTGCCGCGGTCGAACTCGGCCCAGTCGCTGCCGACCGCAAACGACTGGAACAGTCGCATCGCCAGATCGCGCGCTGATTCCTCATCACGGGCATGGTGTGGCACCACCTCCTGCAGCAAGGCCAGAGGCTGCCAGCGGAACACCACGCCGCCGAAGTCAAATACGACGGCCTTCATGCACGCAACCGGGCCAGCAGCCCGGCGGTCGATGCGTCCAGCCCGGCGGTGTCGCCGCTGGCCAGCCGGGGCAGCAGGTCGTTGCACAGGGCCTTGCCCAGCTCGACGCCCCATTGATCAAAGCTGTTGATGCCCCACAGCGCGCCGCTCACGAACACGCGGTGCTCGTACAGGGCCACCAGAGCGCCCAGCGAGCGCGGCGTCAGCGCCTCCAGCAGCAGCACCGTGCTGGGACGATTGCCGGGGAAGGTGCGGTGCCGCGCCACGGTCGCGGCATCCAGCGCGGTCGAGGCCGTGGGCGCCTTTTCGGTCAGCGCCTGTTCGGTGGTCTTGCCCAGCATCAGGGCCTGCGCCTGGGCCAGGCCGTTGGCCAGCAGCTTGGCATGCAGGTCCGTGTGGGCATGGGCAGGCTGGCGGACCAGGATGAACTCGACGGGAATCACGTCGGTGCCCTGGTGCAGCATCTGGAAGTAGGCATGCTGCCCGTTGGTGCCCGGCTCGCCCCAGACCACCGGCGAGGTAGCGTAGGGCAGCCGCTCGCCGGCAAGGTCGAGGCACTTGCCGTTGGACTCCATCTCGAGCTGCTGCAGATAGGCTGGCAGGCGACGCAGGCCCTGGTGGTAGGGCGCCACGCTGCGGCTGGCAAAGCCATGGAAGTTGCGATACCAGAGGTCGAGCAGGCCAAGCTGCACCGGCAGGTTGCGCGCCAGCGGCGCCTGGGCAAAGTGCCGGTCCATCGCATGCGCCCCGTCGAGCAGCGCCCGGAAATGATCCGCGCCGATCGCCAGTGCAATGGGCAGCCCGATGGCCGACCACAACGAGTAGCGCCCGCCCACCCAGTCCCAGAAGCCGAAGGTGGTGTCGATGCCGAACTCGGCAGCCGCCTGCACGTTCGTGGTCGTGGCCACGAAATGGCGCGCGGTGTCGGTGCCACCGTGCTCGATGAACCAGGCCCGCGCCACGCGCGCATTGGCCATGGTCTCCTGCGTCGTGAAGGTCTTGGAGGCGATGACAAACAGGGTCTCGTGCGGGTTCAGCCCGCGCAGCACCGGCGTGATGTCATGGCCGTCGACGTTCGACACGAAGTGGAACTGCAGGCCGCGGTGCGCAAAGGCGTCGAGGGCCGGCACGACCATCTGCGGGCCGAGGTCGGAGCCGCCGATGCCGATGTTCACCACATGCCGGATGCCGCTGCGTTCAGTGTCGCGGATGGCCTCGGCAAACGCCAGCATGCGGTCGAGCACCTCATGCACCGGCTCGCTGAAGGGCCCCTGGCCTCGCGGCGCCCGCAGCGCGGTGTGCAGCACCGCGCGGTCTTCGGTCAGGTTGATGGCCTCGCCGGCCAGCATGGCGTCGCGCCGTTCGGCCAGCCGGCATTCCTGTGCCAGCTCGAGCAGCAGGCGCTGCGTGGCGAGGTCGATCAGGTTCTTGGACAGATCGGCAAAGACCTCGGGGGCCTCGAAACACAACGAAGCCCAGCGGCCGGCGTCCCGCGCAAAGGCCTCGCGCAGATCGAGGTCACGCCCGTGGGCCTCGAAGTGGCCCTGCAGCGCGGCCCAGGCGGTGGTGCGGTCACAGCGTGTCATGGCCCGCTCCTCGCACATCGTGGAAGGCACCGCCCGTTCGGGCGCGTGCCGGCATCGCTCGGCTGCTGGGTCGCAGGGTCGTCATAGGTCTTCGATCATCCTGTCGAGTTTGGCGGCGTCGGCCGCAAAGAGGCGGATGCCTTCGGCCAGCTTCTCGGTGGCCATGGCATCCTCGTTCAGGGCGTAGCGGAAGCTCGCCTCGTTGAAGCTCGCGGCCTTGATGCTGGCCTGGCGGGCACGCACCGGGTCGAGCACGCGCTCGACCGGCGCCTCGCTGGCCTGCAGCTGGGCCAGCAGCTCGGGGCTGATGGTGAGCAGGTCGCAGCCGGCCAGCGCGATGATCTGGCCCACGTTGCGGAAGCTCGCACCCATGACCTCGGTCTCGATGTCGAAGTGCTTGTAGTAGTCGTAGATCTGGGTCACCGACTTCACGCCAGGGTCGTTGACGCCGGCCTGTGCGGCCTCGTCCCAGGCCGCACCGGCCGTCTTCTTGTACCAGTCGTAGATGCGCCCGACAAACGGCGAGATCAGCCTCACGCCCGCCTCGCCACAGGCCACGGCCTGGCAGAACGAGAACAGCAGCGTGAGGTTGCAGTGGATGCCCTCATGCTCCAGTGCGCGGGCCGCCTGGATGCCCTCCCAGGTGGACGCGATCTTGATCAGCACGCGCTCGCGGCCGATGCCGGCCTCCTCGTACATCGCGATCAGGCGCTGCGCACGCGCGATGGTGGCGGCGGTGTCGAAGCTCAGGCGGGCATCGACCTCGGTCGAGACACGCCCGGGCACGACCTTCAGGATCTCCAGCCCGAAACGCACCAGCACCCCGTCGACCACCTGGTCGAGCGGCTCGCCCTGATGGTCGGCGACCGCCTGGGTGAGCAGCGGGCGGTACTCGGGCTGCTGCACGGCCTTGAGGATCAGCGACGGATTGGTGGTGGCATCCCGCGGGGCGAACTGGGCCAGTTGCCGGAAGTTGCCGGTGTCGGCCACGACGATGGTGTGTTGCTTGAGCGCGTCCAGGGAGGTCATGTGGGTTCTCGGGATCAGTGGGCAGAAGGTGAAATTGTCACCCGACACCCGCCCCAGGCCCACCGCTCGCATCGAACACGTCGCGTGTTTGGCATCGGGTAGTAACAAGGTTACCCCGTAACCTGCCTGTAATCGATACCCTGACGCCGTCATGGCATTGCCTGCGTACGCCCATGCAATTGACGCAACTACACAATCGCGGCATCATTCGCATGAAACTGGGTTACACGACATGGCCCATGTCCTCGACCCGGTCCCCGCGGCGGCCGCAGATGCAGTCACCAGTTCTTTCATCGGTTACCCAATCGATCCCATGTCATTCGACCTCGTCTTTTTCGGCGGCACCGGCGACCTCACCTGGCGCAAGCTGATGCCCGCCCTGTTCCAGGCCTTCCGTCACGGCAAGCTGCCGCCCGGGGGGCGCATCCTGGCGGTTGCACGCGACGAAAAGACCGACGAGCAGTACCGGGCCTGGCTCAAGCAGCACTTCCAGGAGGTCGAGACACCCAAGCGGCCCAGCGACGAGGAGTTCGCGCGTTTTGCCGAACTGATCTTCTACCGGCGTGTCGACCTGTCCCAGCCTGACCATTACGTCCGCCTCAAGGCCTTCCTCGACGAGCGCAATGCCGAGACCGTGGTGCTGTATCTGGCCACCAGTCCGCACCTCTTCCCGGTGATCTGCGAGCAGCTTGGCGCTGCCGGGCTGAACACACCGCACGTGCGTGTGGTGCTCGAAAAGCCTCTGGGCCACGACCTGCGCAGCGCACAGGAGATCAACCGTGTCGTGCGCTCGGTGTTTGCCGAGAACCAGGCCTTCCGCATCGACCACTACCTGGGCAAGCCCTCGGTTCAGAACCTGATGGCACTGCGTTTCGGCAATGCGCTGTTCGAGCCGTTGTGGCGCCGCGAGAGCATTGCCAACATCCAGATCACGCTGGCCGAAAGCATCGGCGTGGGCACACGCGGCGACTTCTACGATCGCACCGGTGCGCTGCGCGACATGATCCAGAACCATGCGCTTCAGCTGCTGACGATGATCGCGATGGAGCCGCCGTCCAGCAACGATGCCGATGCGATCCGCGACGAGAAGCTCAAGGTGCTGCGCTCGCTCAAGCCGTTCACGCCCGAGTCGGTGGCGCGCGATGTGGTGCGTGGCCAGTACCGCGCCGGCAGTGTCGACGGCCGGCCCGCGGCGGGTTATCTTGAAGAAGTGAAAGTGCCCGCGGGCAGCCAGTGCGAAACCTTCGTGGCCCTGCGCACCGAGGTTCAGAACTGGCGCTGGGCCGGCGTGCCCTTCTATCTGCGCACCGGCAAGCGCCTGGCCGCCCGCGACGCGCAGATCGTCGTGAACTTCCGGCCCACACCGCACAGCATCTTCCCGGGCGTGAACCGCCCCAACAAGCTGGTGATCAAGCTGCAGCCCGAAGATGGTCTGGAACTGCACCTGCAGGCGGCCAAGGGCGCGGGCCAGCATGAGGGCCTGGCACCGGTGTTCCTCGATCTCGATTTCGACCGCGCCTTCCCGACCGATCGTGTCGGCGCCTACGAACGCCTGCTGCTCGACGCGATCGCCGGCCGCTTGAACCTGTTCGTGCGCAGCGATGAACAGGAGCAGGCCTGGCGCTGGGTCGAGCCCATCCTCGACACCTGGCAGCGCGATGGCTCAGGCGTGCGTCCGTATGCTGCGGGCACCTGGGGGCCGGCGGCCGCCAGCGCACTGGTGGCACGCGACGGCAACGCGTGGTCCGAAGAACAATGAGACATGCCGCCCGGCAGGCTGCATCCGGTGCGCACTGAAGGAACTCCCCCCATGCTGGACCGCATCAAGGCCTCGATCCCGGCGCTGCCGCCCGCCGAGCAACGTGTGGCCAAGCTCGTGCTGGCAGACCCGCGCAGCTTTGCCAGCCTGCCCGTGGCCGAACTGGCCGAACGCGCCCATGTGAGCAAACCCACCGTCGTGCGCTTCTGTCGCAGCGTGGGCTATGACGGGCTGGCCGACTTCAAGCTCAAGCTGGCCGGCAGCGTCAATGAAGGCGTGCCGTTCGTGCACCGCTCGGTCGATGCCGACGACAAGCCGGGCGACCTGATCGTCAAGGTGATCGACAACGCCGTGTCGGCACTGCTGAAGTTTCGCAACGATGCGGCCAGCCATGCCTTCGACCGCGCCCTGGAAGCCCTGGCCGAGGCCGGCCGCCAGGGGCGGCGCATCGAGTTCTATGGCGTGGGCAATTCGGGCATCGTCGCCCAGGACGCGCAGCACAAGTTCTTCAGGCTCGGCGTGAACGCCGTGGCGATCAGCGACGGCCATGTGCAGGTGATGAGTGCCACGATGCTGCAGCCGGGCGACTGCGCCGTGATCATCTCGAACTCAGGACGCAGCCGCGACCTGCTGGACGCCGCCGAGATCGCCCGCAAGAAGGGCGCCACCACGATCGTGATCACCGCCAGCGGATCGCCGCTGGCCCAGCATGCGCAGATCCTGCTGGCGGCCGACCACCCCGAGGACTACGACCGCTACAGCCCCATGGTGTCGCGCCTGCTGCACCTGATGATCATCGACATCCTGACCACCGGGGTGGCCTTGCGGCTGGGCGAACACCTTCGTCCGATGCTGCAGGAGATCAAGCGCAACCTGCGCGCCAAACGCTACGCCCAGCCCGAACAGGGCTGAGCCAGCCCGGGCTCACGCGGCGCTCGGTGCGCCGATCACCTCGGCCACACCGTACAGCCCGGCCAGTTCGGCCAGCTTGGGTGGGAGGTGGTTCACTTCGAAGGTCTTGCCCCAGGCGCGGGCCAGACGATGGCATTCGAGCAGCACGGCCAGGGCGCTGGAATCGAAACGCACCAGCGCACTGGCGTCGATCACCACACGGGTCTCGGTCTGCGCCTGGGCGCGCAGGCCCTGGCTGAGCATGCGCAGGGTGTCACGCGCCTCGCGGGCCGTCAACGTGGCAGGCAGCAACAGCACGGGTGCCTCAGGACCGTCCGGCGGCGGCGGTCTTGTTGCGCTCGGCCAGCTTGGTGATCAGGCCGTCGATGCCGGACTTGCCGATCTCCTGGGCAAATGTGCTGCGATAGTTCTCGACCAGCCACACGCCCATCACGTTGACGTCGTAGATGCGCCAGCCGCTGGGGGCCTTCTCGAGCCGGTAGTCGAGCTGGATCGGGTCGCCCTTGCCACGCACCTCGGTGCGCACGATGACCTCGGTGTCTTCCGCGGCGGCACGCATCGGCTTGAGGTGCACCGATTGGTCCTTGACCTGGGCGAGCGCCCCTGCATAGGTACGCACCAGCAACTGCTTGAACTCTTCCTGCAGGCGCTGCTGCTGCTCCGGCGTCGCCTGGCGCCAGTAGCGGCCCACGGCCGACGCCGTCATGCGCTGAAAGTTCACATGCGGCAGGATCTTGGTGTCGACCAGCGCGATGATCTTGTTCACGTCACCGGCCTGGATGGACTTGTCCTGGCGGGCGGTCTCGATCACGTCGCTGGACACTTCGCGAACGAGTGCGTCGGGCGCCTGCTGGGCCACGGCCGGACCGGCAGCGACCAGGGCCAGGCTCAGGCCCCATTGCATGAGAAATCGGCGGTTCATGGTTTCCTTTCTGCGAGACGGCCGCTTGGCCGTCATGCTTGGGACTGTCCGGCGGGGTGGAGGTTCGCCACCCTCGGGCAGAACGGTCATCAATTGTAAAAATGGCGTCGCGTCACGGGAGGCAGACCCGGCACCCAGGTCAGTGCTTACTGCGGTGCGGGCGCCGACGCTGCCGGTGGCGCAGGCTCGACGTCGTCTTCCTCCGGCGGGTTGCCGTCGTAGACCAGGCTGCGGCGCCGCTGCAGGTAGGCATCCCGGGTGAACAGGTACTTGTCGAGCGAGGCATCTTCAAGCAGGCGGGATGCCCCGAGCAGCCGGGCGCGCACATCCACCACACGCAGGGCCGTCAGGCTGTTCTGCACCGCTTGATCGTTGATGAACAGGTTGGGCGTGGCCTGCGCATCCAGCGGCAGCGCTGCCGAGTCGCGCGCCGTCGACGGGCCGAGCAAGGGCCATACGACATACGCCCCGGGTCCGACACCCCAGTGGCCCAGGGTCTGGCCGAAGTCCTCGTTGGACGACTCCAGCCCCGCCTCCGTGGCAATGTCCAGCACACCACCGAAGCCGATGAAGGTGTTGAGACCGACCCGCAGCGTCGTGCGCAGGCCGTCCCCGCCCTTGAACTGCAGGAAGCTGTTGACGGCCGACCAGACGTCGGAGATGTTGCCGAAGAAGTTCGTGACGCCGGTGCGCACGGGGCTGGGCACGACATCCCGGTAGACACGGGCCGTGGGCGCGATCACCGCCTGGTCGACCGCGTCATTGAAGGCGAACACCTTGCGGTTCACGGGTTCGAGCGGATCCGGCTGGGCCGTGGTCGCGCAGCCCCAGAGCGATGCGACACATCCGCCGAGCACGATCCAGCGCAACAGGAACAATTTCATCGAAAAACCTCGCTCACGGCTTGCGCTCGCCCGCGGGGGCCGCGTCAGCGCCCTCCGCGGCCTTGCTGAAGAGGAACTGGCTGATCAGATTCTCGAGCACCACGGCCGACTGGGTCTGGGTGATCAGATCACCCGCCGCCAGATTGCGCTCGTCCCCGCCAGGTTCCAGACCGATGTACTGCTCGCCCAGCAACCCCGAGGTCAGGATCTTGGCAGAGGAGTCCTTGGGAAAGGCATAGCGCGCCTCAAGCTGCATCACGACGCGCGCCTGGAAGGTCTTGTCGTCGAAGACGATCGAATCGACACGCCCGACCACCACACCTGCGCTCTTCACCGCAGCGCGGGGCTTCAGGCCACCGATGTTGTCGAAACGTGCGTCGACCCGGTAGGTCTCCTGAAATGACACGCTCAGCAGATTGCCCGCCTGCAGCGCCAGGAACAGCACGGCCACCGCGCCGATCAGCACGAACAGACCCACCCACACATCATGTCGAGACTTATGCATCGTCCACTCCCGGCCGCGCCCGGCGTTGTGCCGCGCGGCCTTGTGTCAAATCGAGAACATCAGGGCCGTCAACACGAAGTCGAGGCCCAGCACGGCCAACGAGGCCGTCACCACCGTCCGGGTGGTCGCACGCGACACCCCTTCGGGCGTCGGCTTGCATTCATACCCTTGCAGCAAGGCCACGAAAGTGACCGTCACGCCGAACACGAAACTCTTGATGATGCCGTTGCCCACGTCGGACCAGACGTCGACACCCCCCTGCATCTGGGACCAGAACGAACCCCCGTCCACGCCGATCAGCACCACCCCCACCACCCAGCCGCCGATGATGCCCACCGCGCTGAACACCGCGGCCAGCAGGGGCATGGCGATGATGCCGGCCCAGAAGCGCGGGGCCAGCACCCGCTGGATCGGATCGACGGCCATCATTTCCATCGCCGCGAGTTGCTCGCCCGATTTCATCAGGCCGATCTCGGCCGTGAGCGAGGTCCCGGCCCGCCCCGCAAACAGCAGCGCCGTGACCACCGGGCCGAGTTCACGCACGAGCGACAGGGCCACGAGCAGGCCCAGCGCCTCGGACGAGCCGTAGCGCTGCAGTGTGTAGTAACCCTGCAGTCCCAGCACGAACCCGACAAAAAGACCCGAGACGGTGATGATCGCCAGCGAGAAGTTGCCCAGGAAGTGCACCTGGTCCAGCACCAGACGCGGGCGCACGAAGGTGCGCCCCAGGCTGAGCGTCAGGTGGGCCAGCAGCCGCGCCGCCCGGCCGATGTCGGCCAGTTTCAGCCGCACGGCTTCACCGATGCGTCGGGGATGAAGGTAGCCGATCATCGGTTCAGGCTCCCAGACCGAAGTCGCTGACCACCGGCTGGGCGGGGTAGTGGAATCGCACGGGTCCGTCACCTTCGGCATCGATGAACTGGCGCACCAGCGGGTCGGTGCTGGCGCGCATCTGCTGCGGCGTGCCCTGGGCCGCGATGCGCCCGTTGGCCAGGAACACGACGTGGTCGGCAATCAGGAAGGTCTCGTCCACATCGTGCGACACCACGATGCTGGTGACCCCGAGCGTGGCATTGAGGCGGCGGATGAGCCGTGCCGCCACGCCCATCGAGATCGGGTCGAGCCCGGCGAACGGCTCGTCGTACATGATGAGATCAGGGTCGAGCGCGATCGCCCGGGCCAGCGCCACTCGGCGCGCCATGCCACCGGAGACCTCGCTGGGCATCAGGTCGCGCGCGCCGCGCAGGCCGACCGCGTCGAGCTTCATCAGCACCAGGTCGCGGATCATGCTGTCGGGCAGGTCGGTGTGCTCACGCATGGGGAAGGCGACGTTCTCGAACACGCTGAGGTCGGTGAACAGGGCCCCGAGCTGGAACAGCATGCCCATGCGCCGGCGCACCTTGAACAGGCCCTCGCGGTCGAGCGTGGTGATGTCGGTGCCGTCGAACAGAACCTGGCCGCTCTGGGGCTTGACCTGCCCACCGATGAGGCGCAGCACCGTGGTCTTGCCGCCGCCGGAGGTGCCCATCAGCGCCACCACGCTGCCGCGCGGCACGACCAGATCGATGTTTTCGACGATCAGGCGCTCGCCATAGCCGAAAGTCACGCCCTTGAGCTCGACCAGCGGCTCGGCGTTACGGGTGGCAGTAGGAGACATCGGCAAAGGCATCGGCAGGTGGTGGGAGCCGCACCGTCGGTGGGCGGCCGGCGCGCCGATGATAGGTGAAAACACTGAAGCCGCGCCGTCAGAGGCTGTCTGACACCTGAATGGGGGACGTCTGGACGACGGGCGGCGGTGCCGACCAGCAACCCGGGCAGCACACCCGGGCATCGCGCCCAGGTGTCCCACAACACGGCCGCCGAACGAGTCAGGGGCGCGTGGGCGCGGCTGCCGTGCGACTGCAGCGCGGCCGTGGTGCGGTGGCCGAGGGGATGGGTGGGCCGGCCACCTCACCCCCGCAGGCAGGGCTCAGCGAGGCAGGTCGCTGCTGCCCATCAGGGCTTCATCGATCGCACGGGCGGCCTGACGGCCTTCGCGGATGGCCCACACCACCAGGGACTGGCCACGCCGCATGTCGCCGGCGGCAAACACACCCTCGACATTGGTGCGATAACCGCCGAGGAACTCGGTGGTGGCGCGCGCATTGCCGCGGTTGTCCTTGTCGACGCCGAACACGTCGAGGATGCTGCCCACCGGGCTGACGAAGCCCATGGCCAGCAGCACGAGGTCGGCCTTGAGCACCTGTTCGCTACCCGGGACTTCGACCATCTTGCCGTCCTTCCACTCGACGCGCACGGTCTTCAGGCCGGTGACCTTGCCCTTTTCGCCCAGGAACTCCTTGGTGGCGATCGCAAACTCGCGCACGCAGCCTTCCTCGTGGCTGGACGAGGTGCGCAGCTTGTAGGGCCAGTACGGCCAGGTCAGCGGCTTGTCCTCCTCTTCGGGCGGCATGGGCATCAGCTCGAACTGCGTGACGCTCTTGGCGCCATGGCGGTTGGAGGTGCCCACGCAGTCGCTGCCGGTGTCGCCACCGCCGATCACGATGACATGCTTGCCGTCGGCGCGGATCTGATCCTTGAACTTGTCGCCGGCGTTGACCTTGTTCTGCTGGGGCAGGAACTCCATCGCGAAGTGGACGCCATCCAGATCGCGGCCCGGCACCGGCAGGTCACGCGACTGCTCGGCACCACCGGCCAGCAGCACGGCGTCGAATTCCTTGCGCAGTTGTTCCGGGGTGATGGTTTCCTTGGCCCAGTTGGTGACCTTGGAACCTTCGGGCATCTTGCCCACCAGCACGCCGGTGCGGAAGGTGACCCCTTCGGCTTCCATCTGCTTGACGCGGCGGTCGATGTGCGACTTCTCCATCTTGAAGTCGGGGATGCCGTAACGCAGCAGCCCGCCGATGCGGTCGTTCTTCTCGAACACCGTCACGTCATGGCCGGCACGGGCCAGTTGCTGCGCGGCCGCCAGGCCTGCCGGGCCGGAACCCACCACCGCCACCTTCTTGCCGGTGCGGAAGGCCGACGGCTGCGGTGCGACCCAGCCCTCTTCCCAGGCCCGGTCGATGATCGCGTGCTCGATCGACTTGATGCCCACCGGGTCGTCATTGACGTTCAGGGTGCACGCCGCCTCGCAGGGTGCGGGGCAGATGCGGCCGGTGAACTCCGGGAAGTTGTTGGTCGAGTGCAGCACGTCGATGGCATTGCGCCAGTCGCCGCGATACACGAGGTCGTTGAAGTCCGGAATGATGTTGTTGACCGGGCAGCCGTTGTTGCAGAACGGCGTGCCGCAGTCCATGCAGCGGGCACCCTGGATCTTCGCGTCGTCGGACTTCAGGCCGATGACGAATTCCTTGTAGTTCTTCAGGCGCTTCTCGACGGGCTCATAGCCCTCTTCGAGGCGCTCGTATTCCATGAAACCGGTGACTTTTCCCATTTGTTCACTCCAAACACTTCCACATCGCAGGGCTCGGGCCGGTGTCGGGCCGCACCCAGGCTGGCCCGAGACCCGCTCGGCGGTCGGTGGCGGGCGGCCGCCACCGGATGCACCACGTCAGGCCTTGGCGCGGCTCTTGCCGGCGGGCTTGTCGGTCGTCTTGGCCTTGGCGATGGTCGCGTCGGCTTCCTTGCGCGCGTTGATCTCGCCCAGTGCGCGCTTGTACTCGTGCGGGAAGACCTTCACGAACCGACCGCGGGCCTGCTCCCAGTTGTCGAGGATCTCGCGCGCCCGGGCCGAGCCGGTCCAGCGGTTGTGCTCCTCGATCAGCTTGCGCAGCAAGGCCTCGTCGGTCTGCCCCTTGTGCCAGATCGCCGGATCGACGGTCTTTTCCTGCTCGGCCGACTCGAGCACCTTGTCGAGTGCCACCATCGCGGTGTTGCAGCGCTTGGCAAACTGGCCGTCCTCGTCGTAGACGTAGGCAATGCCGCCGGACATGCCGGCCGCGAAGTTGCGGCCCGTCTTGCCCAGCACCACCACCGTGCCGCCGGTCATGTATTCGCAGCCATGGTCACCGGTGCCCTCGACGACTGCCGTGGCGCCCGACAGGCGCACCGCAAATCGCTCGCCGCCCACGCCGCGGAAGAACGCCTCACCGCTGGTCGCGCCATACAGCACGGTGTTGCCGACGATGATGTTCTTGGTGGCGTCACCGCGGAAGTCGATGCTCGGGCGCACCACCACCCGACCGCCCGACAGACCCTTGCCGGTGTAGTCGTTGGCGTCGCCGATCAGGTACAGCGTGATGCCCTTGGCCAGGAAGGCGCCGAAGCTCTGGCCGCCGGTGCCTTCCATCTGGATGCGGATGGTGTCGTCAGGCAGGCCTTCGGGATGGCGCTTGATCAGCTCGCCGGACAGCATCGCACCCACCGTGCGGTTGACGTTGCGTGCGGTCTCGATGAACTGCACCTTTTCGCCCTTCTCGAGGGCCGCACGCGAGCGCTCGATGAGCTTGACGTCCAGCGCACGGTCCAGGCCGTGGTCCTGGGTTTCGACCTGGCGGCGTGCCACGTCGACCGGCACCGAGGGCAGATGGAAGATGCGGCTGAAATCGAGTCCGCGCGCCTTCCAGTGCTCGATGCCCTTTTTCATGTCGAGCAGGTCGGCCCGGCCGATCAGGTCGTCGAACTTGCGAATGCCCAGCTGCGCCATGATCTGGCGTGCTTCCTCGGCCACGAAGAAGAAATAGTTGACGACGTGCTCGGGCTTGCCCTGGAACTTCTGGCGCAGCACCGGGTCCTGCGTCGCCACGCCCACCGGACAGGTGTTGAGGTGGCACTTGCGCATCATGATGCAGCCCTCGACCACCAGCGGCGCCGTGGCAAAGCCGAACTCGTCGGCGCCCAGCAGTGCACCGATGACCACGTCGCGGCCGGTCTTCATCTGGCCGTCGGCCTGCACGCGGATGCGGCTGCGCAGACGGTTGAGCACCAGCGTCTGCTGGGTCTCGGCCAGGCCCAGCTCCCAGGGGGTGCCGGCATGCTTGATCGACGACCAGGGCGACGCGCCCGTGCCACCGTCATGACCTGCGATCACCACATGGTCGGCCTTGGCCTTGGCCACACCAGCGGCGATCGTGCCCACGCCCACCTCGGACACCAGCTTGACCGACACGTCGGCGCGCGGGTTGGTGTTCTTCAGGTCGTGGATCAGCTGGGCCAGGTCCTCGATCGAATAGATGTCGTGGTGCGGCGGCGGGCTGATCAGGCCCACGCCCGGCACCGAGTAGCGCAGGAAGCCGATGTAGTCGGACACCTTGCCGCCCG
>CAMLSD010000052.1 GCA_946482595.1 uncultured Comamonadaceae bacterium | reverse complement strand
GCCATCGATGCAAAGCGTTGGTTGTCGGGCGGGGCGATTCCTAGAATCGCCGCGATGAACGAACCCTTCGACACCCTGGGCATCACGGACCACCTGCTGCAGCTGGAGCAGCAGCGCTGCGACGCGCTGATGCGTGGCGACTTCAACCGGCTGAGCGAGCTCATCTCGGACGAACTCACCCATGTGCATACCCGCGGCAACGTGGACGGGCGCGAAAGCTACCTGCACTACATGCGCGAGATCCTGGAGGTGCGGGAGGTGCGCAGAAGCGAGCTGCGCGTGCGCGTGTTCGGCGACGCCGCCGTCATGACGGGCCAGCAGCTCAGCAGCGCTCGCCTGCGTGGCAAGGACATGACCGCCACCGTCTCCTCCTTCGTGACACAGGTGTGGGCACGCGAGGCCGACGGTGCATGGCGCCAGGTGAGTTTCCAGGCCACCGGACTGGGCGAATTGCCGCCCCCGATCGCGCGCTGAAAGGCCTCGCCTGTGCGCCCGCGCTGCACGGGCACCTGCCATCGTTCCTGCCTCCTTGGGTGTGGCGCCAAGGATAGGTGGGGTGGGCCTGCACGCTCAAGCCGATTGCGTGAATGGGTGGTGTTGATGGCATCGAATGCTGTCCACCCGGGGCGAGGGAGCATGCGCCGCACCCATACGAGCCATTGAGATTTTGCGTTTTGCGGGCAGGGCAGCTGTCTGCAAACTCGCGCCGAACGTGCACCGCTTCGCGTGCGCCGAACCTTGTGGAGACCTTCGACATGCCCGATTCACCATCACGCGCGTGGTTCGCGCTGGGGACTTTCTCGATGGCTGGCGGCAAGCCCTTTGCCGGACTCGTGCTGTCGGGGGAACGTGTGGTGCCCGTGGATACCCTCGGCGGCCTGGCCGTGCATGCCGGCTGTGCGCTCGACACTGCGGCCTGCGTGCTGGAACTGCTTGAGAACTGGGAGCGCAACAAGGCTGCGCTGCAAGGCGTGGCCGATGCGCTGGCCGCAGGCCGCGTGCCACCGGTGGCGCCGATGGCGATGGATGCGCTCACCGTGCATCCTCCCGTGGCCGCACGCCAGTTGCTGATGAGCGGCGCCAACTACTTCAGGCATGTGGTCGAGCTCATCGTGGACCAGGGCCCCGGAGCCAACCCGGGCACCGAAGGCCTGGATGCAGCGGATCTGCGCCGGTATGCGGAAGAGCTCATGACCCGTCGCCGCCAAGAGGGCGTGCCCTATTTCTTCGTGAAGCCTGCCAGCACGTTGACCGGTGCCTACCACCCGGTCGTGCTGCCCCCGGAGGCGATCAAGCCGGACTGGGAGCTGGAGCTTGCCGTGGTGATCGGCAAAGCCGCGCGCCGAGTGAGTCGAGACAAGGCGCTGGAGCACGTGGCCGGCTACACCCTGGCCAACGACATCACTGACCGGGCCCTTGTTTTCGAGAAGGGCGATGCCAAAGCCATGGGCACGAACTGGATCGCCTCGAAGTCCTGGCCGACCTACCTGCCGCTCGGCCCCTACATCGTGCCGGCCGAACACGTCGGCGACCCTCAGGATCTGCGCATCACGCTCAGACTCAATGGCGAGGTCAGGCAGGACGAGAGCACGTCCGACATGCTGTTCCCGGTCGCACGCCTGATCGAACACCTGTCACGCAATGTCCAGCTTCTGCCTGGCGACGTGATCTGCACCGGCTCGCCCGCCGGCAACGGCACCCACTACAACCGCTTCCTGCGTCCGGGCGATGTCATGGACTGCACGATCCAGGGGCTGGGCGCGCAGCGCACGCCGGTGGTGCTGGAAAGCATCTGAACCTGCGCGAACGCAGTCATCCACCGGGCCGCGCCGCGGTCCGGCTTTGCACAAGGAGCTTGAGATGGTGATCGATGGTGTGAACATGCTGCCCGGCATGGCGGAGTACCCCCGCAACCAGTGGTACGTGGCGGGCTGGTCCCATGAGTTCAGCCGCGACAAGGCGCTGGCGCGTGACATCTGCGGCGAGCCGGTGGCGCTGTACCGCAGCGAATCGGGCGAGCCGCGGGCGGTGTTCAACCGCTGCCCGCATCGCGGCATGATGCTGACCAGCGCCACCGGCCGCGTGGTGGGTGACACCCTGCAGTGCGGCTACCACGGCATCCGGTTCGGTGCCGATGGCAAATGTGTGGAAGTGCCGTCCGGTGGGCTCATCCCGGCCAAGATGTGCGTGAAGACCTACCCCCTCGTCGAACTGGCGCGCTGGGTCTGGATCTGGATGGGCGACCCGGCACTGGCCGACCCTGCGCTGATTCCCGACCACCACGCGGTCGGCCTCACCGATCCGGCGATGTTCACCGAACCCGGCATTCACCTGGAGGTCAAGGCCAACTACCTGCTGCCGCTGGAGAACCTGGTGGACGCCACGCACATCACCTATCTGCATCACGGCCTGATCGACAGCGGCAACGTGGCCGGCCATCCCTACCGCCTGGAGGTGGACGGTACGCGCATCGCCACCGTGCGCGAGTTCGAGAACGAAGTCCTGCCGCCCATGCTGCGCATGGCATTGAACATGAAGGGCGAGCGCGTCAACCGGCGGCTCAGGCTGGTCGCCTGGTCGAACAACCTGTGCATGATCTCGCAACAGTTCAACGAGGTGGACGATGCGCCCGGCACGCCGCCCAGGCGCATGGAGCTGCTGGTGGCCATCACGCCTGGCGGCCCGAAGCTCACGCATCAGTTCGGCGCGTTCGCCGGCTCCTTCCCGAACACCTACCCTGGCCGCTTCGACGACCTGCGCAAGCTGCTGATGGAAGACGTCGTGGTGATCGAGGAGATCCAGCAGCTGTTCGACCGCCTGGGCCCGGCAAACGCACCCGAGGTGAGCGTGAAGTCCGACGAGGCCAACATCCGCTCGCGCCGTGCGCTCGCCGCGATGATCCGGCGCGAGCGGGTGCCGGCTGACCAGCCGGTGGCGATCCAGACGGTGGCGGCCTGACATGGCACGCACCGAAAAGATCCTGGTCATCGGCGCGGGCATCGCGGGCCTCACGCTGGCCATCGCGCTGCGGCGCGTGGGCATCGCCGTCGATGTGGTCGAGATCAAGCCGGATGTGCGCGAGCAGCCGGGTGTGGGCCTGTCCATGCAGGGCAACGCGCTGGCCGCGCTGGGCCGGCTGGACCTGGCCGCGGCGGTGCTGCGCCACGGTGTGCCCGGCTGCTACATCAACCTGCGGCGGCCCGACGGCAGCCTCCTTGCGCGGCAGACGATTGCACCCACCGGCGGCCCGGGCTATCCGGGCACCGCGGGCATCCCGCGCAGTCGGCTGCACGCGATCCTGCTCGACGCAGCCACCGATGCAGGTGCCGCGCCTCGCCTGGGCACAAGCTTCGAGCACATCGACGACCGCGGCGAGGCGGTGGACGTGCGCTTCACCGACGGCAGCGTCGGCCGCTACGACCTGGTGGTCGGGACCGACGGGCTTTACTCCAGGGTCCGCGGCTTGCTGTTCCCCGATGTGAAGCCGCGCTATCTGGGCCAGGCGGTGTGGCGTGCCGGCGTGAAGCGTTCACCCGGCAACTACACCACCGAGCTGCACCTGGGCGGGCCGTTGGGCGTCGTGGGCCTGTGCCCGATCAGCGAAGACGTGGCCTACCTGTATGTGGTCGAGAGCGCGCCCGCAGGGACCCGCCATCCCGACGACCAGCTTGCGCGCATCATGGGCGAGAAGGTCGCTGCGTATCCCCACACCATGGTGCAGCAGGCGGCGGCCCAGTTGCCGGGCTCGACCAGCATTTCGTTCCGGCCGCTCGAGGCCTTGCTGCTGGATGGCCCCTGGCACCGCAATCGTGTGATGGTGATCGGCGACGCCGCGCATTGCGGGCCGCCGGTGCTGGCTCAGGGCGCAGCGATGGCCATCGAAGATGCGGTCGTGCTGGCCGAACTGCTGGCCCAGGGCGGCCCTTTGGCTGCGACGCTGCAGGCGTTCAGCGCGCGTCGGCTGCCGCGTGCCGCCATGATCGTCAACAACTCGGTACAGCTGTGCGAGTGGGAAGTGACCCACCAGGCCACGGCGCAGGACGTGGCGCGCATCATGACCGAGACCCAGGTCATGCTGTGCCAGCCGTTCTGAATTGTCGACAACACGAATGAAGACGCATGCGGCCGACCGCCGGCCGCCTGGAGACCTCGCGATGATCCGTCTGCACGACCATGAACTCTCCGGCAGCTGCCACAAGGTGCGCCTGCTCCTCGGCTTTCTCGGCCTGCCGTACGACAAGGTCCCGGTGGACTTCGTCAACAAGCAGCACAAGAGCGCCGACTACCTCGCGCTCAACCCCTTCGGCGAACTGCCGGTCCTGGAGGACGGCGACCTGCGTTTGCGCGATGCGCAGGCGATCCTGGTGTACCTCGCCTCACGCTACGACCCGCAGCGCGTGTGGTACCCGCAGGATGCGCCGTCGCAGGGCCGCATCCAGCAGTGGCTGGCCACCGGCGGCGGCGAAATCATGAACGCCTCGGCCGCGCGGCTGGTGAAGGCGCTGGACTACCCGCTCGACCTGGACCGGCTGCACGCGGGTGCGCACCGGGCCTTCGCCATCGTGGATGCGCACCTGGCGGGGCGCGACTTCCTGGAGTGCGGTCGACCGACGATCGCCGACATTGCCTGCTTCCCGTATGCCGCACTCGCATGGGAAGGCGGCATCGACGTCAGCAGCTACACGAACATGCTGGCCTGGGTGGCACGCATGAAGCAGTTGCCCGGTTTCACCCCCGTGCCGGGGCTCTGAACGGCGCGCCGCGCCGAAGCGCAGGCTCAGGCTTGCGGCTCTGCGTTCATGCGATCCACGGCCTTGAGCACCAGCTCACGCAGCCAGATCACACCGGGGTCGTTGCTGCGGTACTTGTGCCACTGCATCGTCTGGCGCAGCTTCGGCAGTGCAACGGGCGAAGCTTGCATCACCAGTGGCAGCGTTTGCACCGCCTGCCGTGCCAGCCGGCGGAACGAAAGGGCGAGCATGTCCGTTCCGACCAGCAGCGAAGGCAACGCGGCGATGCTGAAGGTGGTGGCCCCGACCTTGCGGCTCAGCCCCTGTTCCCGCATGCCGATGGCTTCGAGCGAACCATCTGGCAAGCCAGGCGGGACCATCACCACGTGGGAGCACCCGAAGTAGCGCTCACGCGTGAGCGTGCTGCCAGCCATCGCGCTGCCGCTCCACATCAGGCAGACCAGTTCGTCCTCGAACAGCACGTGAGTGGGATGGTCGGGTGAGGTCATGCGCTGCGGAATGATCAGCAGGTCGGCCTCTCCACGCTCCAGTTCGCGCTGAGTGTGCGGTGACTGCTGGACGAAGTGGATCGTGGCCGTGCAGGCCTGCTCGTGGGCAAGTGCAAACAGATGGCGGCCCAGGGTGAGCTGCGTGTACTCGGAGGCGAAGATGCGGAACTCGCGGGTCGAGGTCGCGGGGTCGAAGGTCGGCTGTGTGGCGACGGTCGCCTCCACACGCGTCAGGATGTCGCGCACGGGCTCGCGCAAGGCCTGCGCTCGTGGCGTGAGTTCCATCCGGCGTCCGACCTGCACCAGCAGCTCGTCGTCGAAATACTCGCGCAGACGGGCCAGCGCGTTGCTCGTGGCCGAGGTGCTGAGGAACACCCGTTCGGCCGCACGGCTGACGCTGCACTCGTTGAGCAGTGCATCGAGCACCACCAACAGGTTCATGTCGAGTTTGTTGAACCGCATGCGCGCGATTCTGCCTCAGCAGCAGGGATCGAACATGTGGAACGCTGCGTTCCAGGCAATGAGGGTCCGCGCTTGCGGTGCTGGTGCCGGTTTGGATCTGTCCAGACGTTGCGCCGCCATGCTGTCAGTCATGTCCTCGTCATAAATCCAGCACGAGGCGCGTGCTCTTTGCGCGTGAGCAACATGGCAGGAAGCAGTCTCCCCGGGCCTGCTCTTGCGGCGTCAGGTACATGTCGCGGTGATCGGGCGTGCCGTCGAGCACGCGTGTGAGGCAGGTGCCGCACACGCCCTGCTCGCACGATGTCGGGACGTCGATGCCGGCGCAGGACAGCGCAGCGACCACCGTCTGTTCGGCGGCCACGCGTATCACCGCGCCCGACGAGGCGACCTGCACCTCGAAGCTGCCGTCATGCGTGGTGTCCACGGGCGCGGCGGCAAAGTACTCGCGATGCAGCTGGGTCTCGGGCCACCCCAGCTCGCGCGCGGTGACCAGGATCCAGTCCATGAACCCCGTGGGCCCGCACACATAGAGATGCCTGCCTTCTGCCGGCTCGCCGATGGTCTGTGCTGCGTCCAGCTTCTGGCCCGGCGCACCATCGTCGTAGTGAAACGAGGCGCGATCGGCAAACGATGATTCGCGGATGCGCTGCGAAAACGCCGCGCGCTCGGGTGAGCGTGCGCAGTAGTGAAGATCGAACGAGGCGCCGACGTTGGCGAGCCGCTGCACCATGCACAGGATGGGTGTGATGCCAATGCCCCCGGCGAACAGCAGGCTGTGGCGCGCCTCGTGGGCCAGCGCGAAGTGATTTTTCGGATCGCTGATGGTCAGCGTCTGTCCTGCTTCGAGCGCATGCATCGCGGCCGAGCCGCCACGCGAGTTGGCGTCCCGCAGTACCGCGATGAGGTAGCGGTCGGTGTCCCGCGGGTCGTTGCACAGCGAGTACTGGCGAACGACGCCGCCCACATGCACGTCGATGTGCGAGCCGGCCGAAAAAGGCACGAGGGTGCCGGCGTCCGGCACCAGCTCGAAACTGCGGATGTCTGTCGCCTCGACGGTCGTGCGGGCAATGCGGACTGTGCGTGTGGTCGTGCTCATGTGATCGCAAGAAGCCAGCGGCCCCGATGTCGTGGCCAGGCCCTGTCATGCTGTCCGCAGCGGCGCTGGCGAACGCATGGAATGGAAAGACGAGAACGCCGCTTTAGCCGCCGCTGCCGCGGCGAGACCGGGCCCGCAACAGCCCCAGCCCGCCGTGGCCGCAGCCTGCCGTCGCCCCAGGCGTTCACGAAGAAGATGCGTGAGCATAGAAACCACGAGGACACCTGGGAATCGGATTGGGTGGAAGTGACCTTTTGACCGCGTCCAACGATCGAGGGCCAACCCTGGGGATGCCGGTGCCGCCGGCAAGGCGTGGGCGCCGGCCCAGGCCTCACCCGGGCCGCGGCGTCACGCCACCGCAGACGTCCCCGCCTTCAAGGCAGCACGGGCTGATCGATCGCCTGCTGGATCAGCCGCTCGGCGTCACGCTGCAGCAGGAAGCGCTCGGCCACGAGCGCCTGGGCGGCGGACCGCACGGCTGCCACATAGCCGGCCTGGGTGCCATACAGCGACTCGAGCGAAGGCCTCGTGTCGCCGGCCGCCACGCGAGCGGCTTCGGTGGTGTGGAAGGGAATGTAGGCCCCGCCCAGGTTGGCCAGATCCTCGAACGCGGGGTTGCCGACGTAGTTGAACTCGAGGCTGGTGCCGATGGGCACCCGTGCGGCCACACTGCGGATGCCGGCGCGCGTCAGGCCGGTGTGCGGGTCGACCTGCGGCACCAGGATGGCGTAGTCGCGGCCGGTGTAGTGGGGCGGCAGCAGGGTCGCGATGCCCGATTCATCCTGGGCGATGTAGTCCGGTCCGAAGTCGAACAGCTTGAAGCCGTTGTGCCGTGCGAGGTACTGGAACTCGGGGATCGTTGTCGGAGTGCCGGCGACGGGCCAGGTGGTGCCGCGCATCGTGGGGAAGACCAGCTGATGCGGCCGCACGAGCGTGCCGTTGTCGATGCGGGGGACCTGATGGTCGGGTGGTGGCACATTGCGCACGACCCAGTCTTCCAGTGCCATGAACAGCGCGCGGAAGGTGTCGTTGAACTCCACCACCGTGCCGCGCGGATACACCGTGCTGGCCGGCGACCAGTTGATGCTGCCGGTGCCGCCCGGGCCACCATGCTGGGTGCTGGCGTAGTAGTAGATGCGGGTGTTGGCGGGCTGGGTCAGGTCGCGAAAGCCATGGGCATCGGTGAGCACTGGCGAACCCTGCAGTTGCCAGAACTCGGTGCCCGACAAACCGAGAAAGAACCTGGGGCAGGTGTTGGTCGCGGCGCAACGGCGCATCACCCCACCCTGGCGGCCCGACACGTCGTCCATGTAGTCGGGGGCGAGGCCGCGTGGTGCCGTCTGCCCGAACGCGGTGTGATCGGTGCGCAGGCCACCGCCGCCGCCCGGCACGGCAAAGCGGGTGTTGATGTTGGTCTGGCGTGCCGCGACATGCGCGAACATGCCGTCGCACACGGGCTTGCCGTTGCTGCCTTCGTTGAAGCCCAGGTGCAGGAAGGTCTTCATCGCGTTGCCCGACTGCGAGGTGCCCTGGCACAGCGTGTGCGTGATGGCACCTGCCAGCGGATTGGGCTGGACCGCCGCGTCGACCGTGGCGTCGCGGAAGAAGCCGAGTGTGTCGCGCAGTGCCGCGAGCCCGACGCCCATCACCTTCGGGTCGCGGGCCACATAGACCAGCTCGTACAGGTAGGCAGGATCGAAGCCGCCCTTGAGGCACACACGGGTGTCGTCCGGCGTGCCGGGGAAGGGGTTGTCGGATGTGTTGCAGTTGGCAAAGCGCCAGTCGCTTGGCGGCACGGGGATGCGGGGGTCGGTTTCCTTGACGCGGCGGGTCAGCGAGTAGCCGGGTAGGGTGTTGTCCAGGCTGGCGGGCGGATAGGGCAGCATGCTGCCGTTGAACACGCCGCCGGGCAGGCTCATCACGGGCGTGGCCGTGGTGGGGACCAGTTCGCTGCGGTACGGGCCAGTGATGGCTCGGCCGTCGGCGTGGCGCGCCACCGGCACCTGCACCGTCAGCCGGTTGGGGTTGCTCTTGGGCACGTCGCCCTGCCAGGCCGAGTACAGCATCACGTACCCTCGCTCGAAGAACACCGAGTCGCTCGGTGTCGTGGCCAGGTTGGGCTCGGTGAGGATGTTCCCGCGGTTGGGAGCGTCATAGCGCAGCATGCCGCTGGCGCGGCGCATGTCCTTGGGCTTGAGCATCATGAAGTCCGCGCTGTACTCGACTATGCCGCGGGCATTGACCGGTGCCAGCGCCAGGTCCTGGATGATGGCGTTGCGTGGATCGCGGGGGTCGACCTCGCCGTGGATCGTGCCGCGCACGCGCTCGTACGCACCCACGTCGGCGAACTGGCCCGGATAGTCTTCCGTGCTGGTGATGGTGAGTCGCATCTCGGGGCTGGCTGCGGGTGGTGCAGCCGGTGGTGGGCTGCTGCCCCCGCCACACGCCGAGATCAGTGCGGCGCTGAACAGCAGGCTCGCAACGGTGTGCCGGCGTAGGGGCTGCGTGAAGATGGGTGGTTTCATGTGTGTCTCCTTGGAGGGCGGGGCAGGTGGCGCCTGCTGGCTTGCAGGCATGCAGCGGCCCCGGGGGCGGTGTGTCCGCCTCCGTGTTCAGGGTCGGTTGGGTTGTGGTTCGAGCGCGCAAGCGCGCGATCAGGCGATCAGGCGACCAGGCGATCAGGCGGCCGGACGCCGGGGCTGCGGGCTGCCGCTGCGGCCTCAGCGCCTCAGCGCCTCATTCGGGTTCGATGCCCGCGGACTTGATGATCTGTCCCCACTTGAGGGTTTCGGCCGCCTGGAAGCGGGCCAGACCGTCGGGCGTGGTGGTGTAGGCCTCGGAGCCGCTGGCCTCGAAGAAGGCCTTGGCGCTGTCGCTGGCCGTGCCGCGCGCCAGCAGTTCGTTGAGGCGGGTCACCACCGCGGGCGGTGTGCCGGCCGGCACATAGGCGGCAAACCAGTAGCCCATCTCGTAACCCGGGACACCGGCCTCGGCGATCGTGGGCACCTGGGGCAGCAGCGGTGAACGTTTTGCGGCCGTCACGCCCAGGGCGCGCAGCTTGTCGGCCTTGATCTGCGGCACGCCGGTGGACATGTCGGCAAACATCAGGTTGATCTGGCCGCCCAGCAGGTCAGTGATGGCATTGGGGTTGCTCTTGTAGGGCACATGCAGGATCTGCACCTTGGCCATCTGCTGGAACAGCTCGCCGGCAATGCGGCTGGACGAACTGCCGCTGCCGAAGCTGAGCTTGCCCGGGTTCTTGCGGGCATGCTCGATCACCTCGCCCACGGTCTTGAACGGGGAGGCAGCGGGGACGACCATCACCTGGCCACCCTTGCCAAGCGCCGTGACGGGGCTGAAGTCCTTCACCGGGTCGTAGCTCAGCTTCTTGAACAGGTGCTCGTTGGCGGCATGGGTGGTGTTGGTGGTGATCAGCACGGTGTAGCCGTCGGCCGGGGCGCGGGCGGCGGCCTGGGCCGCCAGCATGCCGCTGGCGCCGGCGCGGTTCTCGACCACCACGGCCTGACGCGTGTCGGCGGTGATCGACTGGCCGAGCGCGCGGGCCAGTTGATCGGTGGCGCTGCCGGCCGCAAACGGCACGACAAAGGTCAGCGGCTTGTCGGGGAAGGCGAGTGCGGCCGTACTGGCAAAGGCCAGCGCGAGCAGCGTGGCCGAAGCGAGGCATCGGCGGCGGGTCATGGGGGTCGTCATGGCTTGTCTCCTTGGGGATGGGATCAGGGTCGTGGTGGGTCCGGCACATCCGGCCCCTGCACGCAGGGCAGCAGGTCGACGGGCAGGTCGATGGGCAAGTCGAGCATCCAGAAGGCGAGGGCCTTGCCATGCGTGTCGAGGTTGAGGGCGTCGTTGACACCACCGTCGAGCACGTGGTCGAGCACAAAATTCATCGCCTGCAGTTGCGGCAGCAGGTAGCGGGTGACGGTGCTGGGGCGGCGGTGCGCAAAGTGCGCGGCTACCCGGGCCTCGGTGAGCTGCTCGACCAGCACCGGCCACAGGGCCGGGTGCCAGGCGATGACGCTGATGTTGGCGCGGTCCCCCTTGTCGCCGGTGCGTCCGTGGGCCAGGCGGTACAGGGGCAGTGTCACGGTCGGTGCGTTCATGCGGCGGGCCCTGCGTTGCGGGCGGAGGACGGGCCAGGCGGCGAAGCCATGCCGCTGTTGTCGACCATGAAAAATCGGGCCGGTACCGCTTCACGCGGCACGAGGCACGAAGCGGTGCCCAGCCGGGGGCGCAGCGAGGTGCGCACCCCACCGCCACCGGCCGGCCCGCAGGTGTAGAGCGCGGTCACCTCGCGCGGCAGGGATTCGGCCGCCGCGCGGTCGGCATGGTTCAGCGCCACACGCAGGCGCACGTCGCGCGCCTCGCCGGCGGGCTGGGCTGCCAGCCAGCGGCCTTTGTCGTCGGCGAACAGGCTCGCCACACCGATCAGGTCGAAACGCAGCGGCCCCAGGCCGCGCAGCCGGTGGCGCAGGATGTCGGCCGCCAGCCGGGCGCGTGCCTCGGCACGGGGGCCGGCATACGAGATCTCGCCTTCGGCCAGCCAGCCGTTCTCGAAGCAGGCATTCACCTTGAGCCCGGCCGGCCGCGCATGGCCGCGCACGCCGCAAAGCTGCACACGGTCGGGGCCGAGGCTGTGCACATGCGCTGCACTCAGGTCGGCGACCACGTCGGGCGTCAGGTAGGCGGCTGGGTCGTGCACTTCGTAGAGCAGTTGTTCCTTCACGGTGCGTTCGCTCACGCAACCGCCGGTGCCTGCCGGCTTGGTGATCACGCAGTCGCCGTCGGCGTCGATCTCGGCGATCGGGTAGCCCAGCTCGGCCAGGCCGGGCACGTCCTTGTAGCCCGGGTCGGCAAAGTAGCCGCCGGTGACCTGGGCGCCGCATTCGAGCAGGTGGCCCGCCATCGTGGCGCGGGCGATGCGATCCCAGTCGTCCGGAGCCCAGCCGAAGTGCGCCAGCGCGGGGCCGACGGTGAGCGAAGGGTCGGCCACACGGCCGGCCACGACCACCTCGGCACCGGCGCGCAGTGCATCGGCGATCGCTTCGGCGCCCAGGTAGGCATTGGCGCTGACCAGCGCGGCCGGTGGACCCGCATCGCCCAGGGCGCGCAACAGCAGGCTGCGATGTGCCGGGTCGCTCAGGTCGTCGCCTTCGATGACGGCGATGCGTGGTGGGCGCAGGCCGAGTTCCCGCGCCAGCTTCTGGATGTGCCGGGCCGCACCGAGCGGATGGGCCGCACCGAAATTGCCGACGATGCGGATGCCTACCTCCAGGCAACGGCCCAGCACCGGCCGCAGCATCAGGTCCAGCAGCGGCTCGTAGCCGGACGCCGGGTCCTGCCGGCGCGCGAGCTGGGCCAGGGCCAGGGTGCGCTCGGCCAGGGTCTCGAAGATCAGCACCGCGGGCCCGCCGCGTTCGGCCAGGTCCCGCACGACGGGGCCAGCAGCGTCGACACGATCGCCAGAGAATCCGGCGGCCGAGCCGATGCGAAGCGGGAGGGGCAGGGGTGCAGTCATGGCGTCCTCGTTCGGGGTGGTGTCGCCAGGGCGGCCACCCGATGTGCTGGAACGGACTCTAGGCCCAGGGATTTGATCTGTGAATTCGAAAATTGGGATAGATTCAGTTGCCATGCAGATGAATCTGTCCACCCGCCAGCTGCGCGCCTTCGTGGCGCTGGCTGAAGAACGGAGCTTCACGCGTGCCGCGGCGCAGGTGCACCTGTCGCAGCCGGCCTTCAGTGCCTTGATCCGCTCGCTCGAGGACGAGGTCGGCACCCGTCTGTTCGACCGCACCACCCGCAGCGTGGAGCTCACCGCCGAGGGGCGGGTGTTCGAGCAGTCCGCGCGGCGTGTGCTGCGCGAGGCCGAGGAAGCGCTGAGCGACGTGCGTGAACTGGCCGCCCGGCGCCGGGGTCGTGTGTCACTGGCCGTGCTGCCGGCACTGGCGGCCGGCTGGCTGCCCGGGGTGCTGGCGCGCTTTCATGCCGAGTACCCGGGCATCGAGCTGGATGTGGCCGACGTGCTGTCGGAGGACTGCATCGAACGCCTGCGAGTGGGCCGTGCCGACTTGGCCCTGGCGGCCACGCGGGTCGACACGCCCGAGCTGCGCACCGAGGCCTTCTGCAGCGACAGCTTCCATCTCGTGTGTCGTCGCGATCACCCACTGGCCCTGCGTGCCAGTGTGCGCCTGGCCGACCTGGGCGCTCATCCGGTGATCCAGCTGGCCCGCAGCAGCAGTGTGCGGCAGTACGTGGAGGCTGCGGTCCACCCGCAGCAGCTCAAGACCGTGATGGAGCTTGACCAGCTCAGCACCGTGGCGGGCATGGTGCGTGCCGGACTGGGGGTGAGTGTGGTGCCTGCACTCACCTTGTTCCACTTCGACCACCCGGAGCTGGTGACACGGCCCTTGCCGGCACGCGGGCTGAAACGTCAGATCTTTCTGGTGCGACGGCGCGACCGGGGGCTGTCGGTCGCGGCGCAGGCCATGGTCGAGCACCTGCTGCGCTGGCGGCCCGAGGACCACGCCTGAGCGTCGGGGCGACGATCCTCAGGCCGGGTGCACACCCCACACCGACGCATCGATCTGCCCCGTGCCCTGGAACACCGGGCGGCTGAACAGGTAGCCCTGCATCAGGTGGATGCCGGCGTCGCGCAGGAAGTCGCGTTCGCCGGCTGTCTCGATGCCTTCGGCGATGATGCGGATGCCCAGGTCGTTGCAGATGCGCACCAGCCCGCGCACGATGGCCTGGCGCGAGTGGCTGGCGTCGATGTTGCGGATCAGCTCCATGTCGAGCTTGATCAGGTCGGGCTGGAAGCCGGCCAGCAGCGTGAGGCCGGCATAACCCGCACCGAAGTCGTCGATGGCAGTCAGGAAGCCGCACCGCTTGTACTCGCGCAGGATCTCGGCGAGCCAGGGTCCGTCTTCGACACGTTCGCCTTCGGTGACCTCGAAGATGATGCGATCGAGCGGAAAACCATGCGTGCGTGCGGCCTCGAGCGTCGTGCGGATGCACACCTCGGGCTTGTAGATCGCATTGGGCAGGAAGTTGATCGAGATGCGTTGCTCGATACCGAGCTGGGCGGCACTCTTGATGGCCTTGACCCGGCAGGCCTGGTCGAAGCGGTAGCGGTTCTGCTCGGTCACCTGCGACAGCACACTCATCGCACCTTCGCCCGCGGGGCCCCGTACCAGGGCCTCGTGGCCGTAGACGGTGCGCGAGGCCAGGTCGACGATCGGCTGCCATGCGTAGTCGAACTGGAAACCGACACGCTGCGCGTCGCCACACTGGCCACACTGTCGGTCGGCTTCGTCCAGCACCGCAAACTCGGATGCCGACAACCTGATCTTGTTCATGGACGATCCCTCCTCGACAGCGATCGGGCAGTTTGCGGCCCCGACCGGCTCAGCGCTGGCGTGTGAGCACGCGATGGATCTCCGCACCCAGCTTGGCCAGCATCAGCGGCTTGGTGACGAAGCCATCGGCACCGGCCGCAAAACACGCCGCCCGCTCCGCGGGCGAATAGAACGCGCTCACGATGATGATCGGAAAGGCGGGCAGGAAGCCGCCCTCCTGCAGCACCCTCAGGCGCCGCGTGGTTTCCATGCCGTCCAGCCCCGGCATCTGGACGTCCATCAGTACCGCCACGGGGGGCTGATCCTGGCAAGCCGAGATCGCCGCATGACCGTCTGTGGCCGAGCTGACCTCGTACCCCAGCGCCTTGAGCATGCTGGTGGCCAGCAGGGTGTTGACCGGGTCGTCGTCGACGACGAGAAAGTGCTTGTTCGCCATGAGGCGCGGTAGGCCGGGGGGTTGTCAGGCCGCTATCGTAAGCGCGTCGAGCCGCATGCACGTGACAGAACCCTTCAGCCAGCGCTGCCGGCATGGGCGCCGGACAGATCCTGCAGCGACGCCTGCCATTGCCGTGCGGCCTGCAGCGCCTCGTGCAGCGGCACGGGGCGCGACACCACGTAACCCTGGATCGCGTCATAACCCATGCGAGCCAGTTCGGGCACCAGTTCGGCGGTTTCCACGCCTTCGGCGATCGCCTGCATGCCCAGTGCGTGGGCCAGTTCCACGGCGATGCGCACGATGGTGGCGGACTTGGCCGTGTGGCCCATCGGCCGCACGAAGGCCTGGTCGACCTTGATCGCATGCACCGGCAGATCCTGCAGGTAGCTCAGTGACGAAAACCCGGTGCCGAAGTCGTCGATCGATACCCGCACGCCCAGTGCGGACAGCGCCTCGACCTGTTGCCGTGCCATCTTGGGGCTGGCGAGGAAGCTGCTTTCGGTGAGTTCGAGTTCCAGCCGGTGTGCTGCCACACCGTGGTGGGCCAGTGCCTGCTGCACGGTGGCGACAAAACCCTCATCGAGCAGGTTCTTCGCCGAAATGTTCACGGCCATGCACAGGTCGGGCTGGTCGGGCAGGGAGGCCAGGTCGGTCAGTGCCTGGTGGATCACCCAGCGTGTCACCGGGTGGATGTAGGACGTCGCCTCGACATACGGGATGAAATCGGCCGGGCTGACCTCGCGTCCGGTGCGCGGGTGCGGCCAGCGGATCAGGGCTTCCAGGCCGACAAGCCGGCCGCTGTCGGGGGCCACCTTGGGCTGATAGCGCAGCACGAACTCCTCGCGTGTCACGGCAAGGCGCAGGTCGGCGCGCATGCTCAGGTCGAGCCGGGTGGTGGGCTCCAGTGAGCGGTCGTACTCGACAAGCGTCTGGCCGCGTTCGCGGGCCTGCCGTTTGGCCAGGTCCGCCCGCCACAGCAGGGTGTCGGCATCGGACAGGGTGCCGTCCGAGTGGGCGAGCCCCATGGTCAGCGTGACCGACAGCTCGGTCTGCGCAATCTGCATCGGCTCATGCAGGCAGGTGGCCAGTGCCTCCAGTGACGGGCGGCAGGGCCCGCAGGCTGTGGGCGGGCCGCTGGTGCAGCCGGTGGGCTGCATCACCAGCGCGAACTCGTCGGCGGCCAGGCGGAATGCCTGATGCTGCCAGGCGCCGTCGCGCCAGCCGGCCATCCGGGAGGCCAGCACCTGCAGCACGCCGTCGCCGGTGGCGTGGCCCATCGCGTCGTTGATGGCACGGAACTGATGCACGTCGAGCACGACCACGGCGTGCGGGCAGCCTGCAGCGTCGGCCAGGTGCTGGAGGTGCTCGTGCAGGGCAGCGCGGTTGCCCAGCCCGGTCAGCGGATCCAGCAGTGCCTGGCGACGGACGGCCTGGGTGTGGCGCTCATGGCGTGTCACGTCCCGGTTCATGGCCCAGACCCGCACCAGGTGGTCCTGGTCGATCACCGGGATCAGCATGCAGTCCCAGTGCACCTCGGTTCCATCGGGTCCGGCGCGCACGATGCGCCGGGCATCGGCCTGGCAGCCATCGCGCAGCCAGGCCTGCACCAGGGCAGGGGTGTCGGGGCCGTACAGGTCGGCCAGGCGCCCGTTGAGCAGCCGGGCCGACGGCACGCCCGCCAGCAGCGCCACCGCTTCGTTGACGGCGCTGAGGCGGGCCTGTTCGGTCAGCAGGCGCACTTGCTGCATCACCGGCAGATTCATCGGGATCGGCGGATCGACCATGACCACCGCCACCGCATCGCTCAGGCGCTCGACCAGCTCATGGATGAGGCTGTGGCGGCCGTCGTGTTCACGGCGCCAGCGCTGGTGTTCAAGTTCGGCCAGCGCCAGCGCCGCAAACGCGGCAAAGGCCTGGACGACACTGCGGCTGTTGCTCAGCGGCCGGGTCGACAGGGCCACCAGCAGGCCGCGGGCACTGCCGTCGCGGTCGCACAGCACACGGCCGGCGTAACCCTCGATGCCGTCTTCGGACAGTGCCAGGTCGGCCGGGTAGGCGGCCGCCACACCGCGCTCGTGCACGCACACACCCTGGCGCAGGGTCAGGTCGCACGGCGAGCCGGCGATCTCGTAGGTGAAGCTGTCCACGGGGCGGCCATGGCTCCAGCCGTCGAGCACGCGGGCGGTGCTGGCATGCACGGAGATCGGCAGCTCCGCCAGCAGCACGGTGTCGACATCGAGCAGTTCGCACAGCGCGCGCGCAACGCACCGCTGCCCGAGCCCCGACAGGGCCGACTCGAGCGCCTGGCTCAGACGGTCCAGCGTAAGCTCGGCAGTGAGGTGGTCGGTGTCCTGGGCTGCGCCCATGTGGGTCCCTGTCAGGTGTGCGCGGTGACATTCCCGCGTTCCACGTCGTATCGGCAACAACCACGCCGACTTGAGGGTGGATGATCGCCCGACTTTACTGGAAGTGACTGAGCATGCGCTCCAGTGCCATCACAAAAGGCTGTTCGAGCAGCGGCAAGGTCAGCAGCACCCCGACCAGGCCCACGGTCAGGGTGATGGGAAACCCGATGGCAAAGATGTTGATCTGCTGTGCGACCCGGGAGATCACGCCCAGGATCAGGTTGACGAAGGTCAGCATGGCGATCAGCGGCAGGGCGATCCACAGCCCGATGCGAAAGATCTCGGCGCCCCAGGTGTGCACCTGCACGGCCCGCACGAAGGCCATCGGCTCGGGCGACACCGGGAATGCCTGGAAACTCTGGATCACCGCCATCGTCAGCACCAGATGGCCGTTCATCACGACAAACAGCAGCGACACCGTGGTGCCGAAAAACCGGCTCACGGCATTGGTCTGGCCGCCGCTGGAGGGGTCGAAGAAGGCCGCGAACCCCAGGCCCATCTGCAGCCCGATCAGCTCGCCGGCGAACTCGATGGCGGCAAAGACGATGCGCACCGCAAATCCGATGGTCGCGCCGATCAGGATCTGCTGCAGCAGCACGGCCAGCGCGTCGCTGGAGTTGAGGTCGACGACCGGCATCTGGGGCATCGACACCTGCGCGGCCAGCGCCACGAAAAACGCCAGCGCGATCTTCACCCGCACCGGGACCGAGCGCGACGAGAACACCGGCACCGTCATGAACAGCGACAGCGCACGGAAGAACGGCCACAGGATCGGCGAGATCCAGGCCATCAGCTGGGCTTCCGTGAACGTCACCATGGCTCGCTCGGGGCAGGGCGGGGTGCGGCGGCTTACTGGACCAGCGAGGGAATCGACGTGATGGAGCGCTGGATGAACTCCACCAGCGTGGTGAGCATCCAGGGGCCGGCCACGGCCAGCACGGCGACGGCGCCGATCAGCTTGGGCACGAACGACAGCGTCGACTCGTTGATCTGCGTCGCGGCCTGGAAGATGCTGACCACCAGGCCGATGACCAGCACGGCCAGCAGGATCGGCGCGGACACCATCAGCAGCAGGTACAGGGCATCCGTGCCGATGGTGAAGACTTGTTGGGGATTCATGGTTGCGGCTCCAGGGCGGCTGTGATCGGCATCGTCAGGTGGCAAAACTTGCGGCCAGCGAGCCGAGCAGCAGGTTCCAGCCGTCGGCCAGCACGAACAGCATGATCTTGAACGGCAGGGCCACCAGCACCGGCGAGAGCATCATCATGCCCAGGCTCATCAGCACGCTGGCCACGATCATGTCGATGATCAGGAACGGGATGAAGATGAGAAAGCCGATCTGGAAGGCGCTTTTCAGCTCGCTGGTGACGAAGGCCGGCACGATCACGCTGAAGGGCATTTCCTCGGCCTTGACCTTGCTCGTGTCCACCTTGGCCAGCCGGGCGAAGAGCTGCATGTCGCTCTGCCGCGTCTGCTTCAGCATGAACTCGCGCATCGGCACCTCGCCGCGCTTCAGGGCCTCGGTGAAGTCGATCTGCTGCGCCTGGTAGGGCGCCCAGGCCTGGGTGTAGACCTTGTCGATCGTCGGCGACATCACGAAGAAGGTGAGGAACAGGCTCATGCCCACGATCACCTGGTTCGGCGGCGCCGACTGCGTGCCCAGCGCCTGGCGCAGCAGCGACAGCACGATCACGATGCGGGTGAAGCCGGTCATCAGCAGCACGACCGCCGGGATGAAGCTCAGCGCCGTGAAGAACAGCAGTGTCTGGATCGGCACCGAGTAGCTGGTGCCTGCGCCGCCCTGGGCCACGATGAGCGGCAGCTGGCCGGCAGCGGGCGCTGGTGAGACGGCCTGGGCACTTGCAAGTTCGGGGCTCGCGGCCAGCACAAGGGCAAAGGCGGCTGCCAGCACGCGGGCCACGGGCATCGGCATCACGCCGGCAAGAAGGGTCGGTCGGCTCATGTCAGTCCTTGCGGGCCTTGTTCAGCAGCGAGGCAAAGCTGATCGGTGCACGGGCATCGGGTGTTGCGACGGGTTCCTGCGGAGCCAGCGTGTGCACGGCGGTGATGCTGTGCGGCGTGACACCCAGCACCAGCCACTGGCGGGCGTCGCCGCTGCCCACCTCCACGGTGACCAGGCGTTGCTGCGGGCCCAGTGAGGTGGTCGACACCACCCGCGTGACATTGCCCGCGCCCATGCTGCCCAGGCCACCCAGCGACGAGCGCTTGAGCATCCACAGCGCCAGCGGGATCAGCGCGATGATGAAAAGGAACCACAGCAGTGACTGGCCGGCGTTGGACATGGTGTCGAGGCAGCGCGAAGTGAGCGACTGCTGGCATTGTCTTGGCAGCCGTCATGGCGCAATGCCACGAACAAAGGGGCCTTTCGGCCCCTTTGTTCGTCCTGTCCTGCCGCAGCGCCTACATGCCGCGGCTGAGCCGGCGCATGCGCTCCGAGGGGGTGACGATGTCGGTCAGGCGAATGCCGAACTTGTCGTTGACGACAACCACCTCGCCTTGCGCGATCAGGTAGCCGTTGACCAGCACGTCCATCGGTTCGCCGGCCAGCGCGTCGAGCTCGATCACCGAGCCCTGCGCCAGTTGCAGGATGTGCTTGATCGGAATGCGGGTGCGGCCGAGCTCCACGGTCAGCTGGACGGGAATGTCCAGGATCATGTTGATGTCGTTGCCGGCCGTGTTCGTGCTGGTGGGCGCGAAGGTCGTGAACGACGCGGGCGCCACCTGCTCGGCCGGGGTGTCGATGACCTCGCTGGCGGGCGCTCGCTGCTGCGACAGCGCGGCCTCCCACTCGGCGGCCATTGCGTCCTGTTCGTCCATGGGGTCTAGGGCTTCAGCCGACATTGGAATCTCCCAACCAGCCGAACTCCTGGCCGGTCAACAGTTTTTCGATCTTGATGGCGTACTTGCCGGTCGACGTGCCGTACTGGCATTCGAACACCGGCACGCCATCGACCTTGGCCTCCACCATCGGGTTGAGGTCAAGTTCGAGGAAGTCGCCCGCCTTGAGCGACAGCAGTTGCTCGACGGTGGCGTCGGCACGGCCGAGCTCGACCACCAGTTCGACCTCGGCGGCCTGGATCTGATGCGTCAGCAGCTTGACCCAGCGGCGGTCGGGTTCGACCGAGTCACCCTGCACGGTCGAGTACAGCACGTCGCGGATCGGCTCCAGCGTGGCATACGGGATGCAGAAGTGGATCGTGCCCGAGGTGTCACCGATCTCCAGCGTGAACGAGGTGGTCACCACGATCTCGCTGGGTGTCGCGACGTTGGCGAACTGGGGCTGCATCTCCGAGCGCTGGTAGTCCAGTTCGAGCGGATAGATGCCCTGCCAGGCCTTCTTGTATTCCTCGCGCACGACATCGACCAGGCGGTTGATGATGCGTTGTTCGGTCGGCGAGAAGTCGCGGCCTTCGATGCGGGTGTGGAACTTGCCGTTGCCGCCGAACAGCGAATCGATCACCGCGAACACGAGCGTGGGGTCGCACACGATCAGGCCCGAGCCGCGCAGGGGCCGCACCGAGACGATGTTGAAGTTCGTCGGCACGACGATCTCGCGCAGGAAGGCGCTGTACTTCTGCACCTTGATCGCGCCCACCGAAATCTCGGGGCTCTTGCGGATGAAGTTGAACAGGCCGATGCGGATGTTGCGGGCGAAACGCTCGTTGATGATCTCCATCGTGGGCATGCGCCCACGGACGATCCGCTCCTGGCTGGCGATGTCGTAGTCGCGGATGCCGCCGACCTGCACCTCTTCCTGCTCGAGCTTCTGGCTCTCGCCGGTGATGCCTTGCAGCAGGGCATCGACTTCGTCCTGCGACAGGATCTGCTGGTTCATGCGTGCTCTCCCCCGGCGACCTGAGGGTCAGCCGCGCACGGACCGGGCCATGGCGCAGACAGAGGTTGGAGACGGATGTCGGGCTGCATCACACACCGATCACTGGACGATGAAGTTCGAGAAGTGCACCTGCTGCACCGGGTTGTAGACGGCACGGCGCTTCTTCTTGCGCGGCTTGGCGCCCTCCTCGGACTCAGCCGTGTCTTCTTCGTCGGGCTCGATCTCGATGCCCATGGGCCGCACCGACTCGCGCATGATCTCGCGCGCCAGCCGCTCCTTGCCGCTGCGGGTGAGCAGTTCCTCGGAGGTCTTGTGGGCCAGGATCATCAGCACGTTGTTGCGGATGGCTGGCATGTAGGCCTTGAGCTTTTCGGCATTCTCGGCCGTGTCGACCTCGAGCGTGATGCCGACCTGGGCATAACGCTCAGCGGTCTTGTCGGCCAGGTTCACGGTGAAGGACTCCAGCGCGAGGAAGGTCGGCGGCGTGCCCGAGGGTGTCTTTTTTGCAGGCGCCTTTTCGACGGCCACGGTCTCATCGTCACCTTCGGCCTCGGCTGCGGCCGCCGCCGCGCGGGCCTTGAGCACGTAGACCGCCGCACCGGCCGCGATCAGCAGCAGCACGACGGCGGCTGCCACGATCAGCAGGAGTTTCTTGCCGCCCTTCTTGGGGCTGGCGGCATCCGAGGCTTGAGCCATCGCTGCGGACATGGTGTGCGGTCCTTGGAACGGTAGTTGACGCTGATTATTCGAGGGGAGGGGGGTGGCCAAACGCGGGATAAGCGGGTCAAACGCCGGCTGTTTCCCGCCTGGGGGCCGGGCCGCCCCGGGGGTTCACATATCTTTACCGCCAGCCCATGGACGCTTCACGCCGCGCACCGACCATGTGTTCACGGGCGATGTGCCCTGTTCAACCCCAGGAGTGATGATGAAACACCAGATCAAGTCGATTGCACAGGGCCACGGGATCAAGGGCGTGGCTGCCGTGATGTTGTTGGCAGTCTCGGCCTTTGCCGTGATGCCGGCGGTGGCCGACGGCGGCCGCCACGGTGGCCACGGGCACCACGGCGGCCATGGCGGGCCGGGCATGATGGCCTTCGCCGGCAGCCCGGAGCGTGTGGACCGCATGGTCGACCGCATGCTCAAGGACCTCGACGCGACCGACGCCCAGCGGGCCCAGATCAAGCAGATTGCCCGCACGGCGGCTGCCGAGATCAAGACCCAGCGTGAAGCCGGGCGAGGCCTGCGACAGCAGGCGATGCAGCTGTTCACCCAGCCCACTGTCGACGCCAACGCGGTCGAGGCCCTGCGTCAGCAGCAGATGAGCCAGATGGACCAGGTCTCACGCCGCATGAGCCAGGCCATGATCGACATCAGCCGCGTGCTCACGCCCGAGCAGCGTACCAAGCTGGCCGAGCGCATGCAGGCCCGCGCAAAGCGCTGGCAGGAGCGTTCGCGCTGAGCTTGAGCCTGTGCAACAGCGGTCCCGCCTCTGGCGGGGCCGCTTTGCCACAGGTGCGCTAGATTCGGCCACTATTCGACCTTTGCTGCGGCGCCACCCCTCAAACATGTCTGCACGAGTCCTGCTCATCGACGACGACACCCGCCTCACCGGCATGGTGGGCGACTACCTGCGGCAGGCCGGCTACCAGACCGAAACCGCGCCTTCGCTGCGCATCGGTCGCGAGTGGCTGGAGCGCCGGGAACACGGTTTCGATGCCGTGATTCTCGACCTCATGCTGCCTGACGGCGACGGCCTGGACCTGTGCCGCGAGTTGCGGGGCGAACCGCGCACACGGCAGTTACCGATCCTCATGCTCACCGCCCGCGGCGAACCGATGGACCGGGTCGTCGGGCTGGAGCTGGGGGCCGACGACTACCTGCCCAAGCCATTCGAGCCGCGCGAACTGCTGGCGCGGCTGCGCGCGATCCTGCGCCGAAGCAGCCGGGACGATGATGCCGGCACCGACGTGATGCGCTTCGGGCGGCTCGAGGTCGACCTGGGCGCGCGTGTCGCCCGGATTGACGGACGTGAGTGCGAACTCACTGGCTACCAGTTCCAGATGCTGGTGGTACTGGCCCAGCAACCGGGCCGTGTGCTGTCGCGCGACCAGATCATGGACGCGCTCAAGGGCCATGCGCTCGAGGCCTTCGATCGTTCGATCGACGTGCACATCTCGCGCATCCGGGCGGCCATCGAAGACGACCCCAAGAATCCTCGCCGCATCCTGACCGTGCGCGGCACCGGCTATGTCTTTGCGAAGAAGCAGGATGCCGACGATGCGTGACGGCGCGCTCGCCCCATGAAAAGCCTCTACCTGCGCATCTACCTCACGGTCGTGGCCGTGCTGCTGCTGTTTGCACTGGCGGCCGGATGGATCTTCAAGCGCAATATCGAGCATGAGCGCGACCAGGAGCGTGTGCTGTGGTCGGACCGCATGAGTGCCTGGGGCGACCTGGCCCAGAGCAACCTGCCGCCGGCGAACGCGCCGCCCGAGGAGCAGGCGCAGGCGCTGCTCGAATGGGCAGCACGGCTGCGCCTGCCGCTGGCCCTCGAAGACGCGCGCGGGCGTCGTATCGCGGCATCGCCGACCTTCCTGAAGATTGAAGCCGAAGGCCCGCGGCGGCGCTTCAAGCTGCCGCTGGACGATGGCCGCACGGTGCTGGTGCTGCGCCCGGCACGGGCACTCAATCCGGTGGGCGATGACCGCCCGGCCCGCGCTGAACGGGGTGACCGCTCGCCGGCCATGGCGATGCGGCCGCCTGACGACCCCCGGCCTCGCAACGGTGTACCGGTGCAGAGCCTGGAACCCCCGTGGTTCCTGCGCGGTGGTGGGCTGCTGGTGGCGCTGGTGGTGTTGTTCATCGCCGTCTCGCTGGGCGCCTACCCGGTGGTGCGGCGTCTCACGCGCCAGCTGGAGAGCCTCAAGCGCGGTGTCGAAACCTTCGGCGCCGGGCAGCTCGATCATCGGGTGGCCGTCCAGGGGCGCGACGAAGTCGCCGCCGTCGCGACCAGCTTCAACCAGGCCGCCGAGCGCATCGAGGCGCTGGTCCGTTCGCATCAGTCCCTGCTCGCCAATGCCTCGCATGAGCTGCGATCGCCGTTGGCCCGCCTGAAGATGGCGGTGTCGCTGCTGGAATCGGCCCAGCCGGAGTCGCGCGCGGCGCTGCGCCAGGAGATCGAGCACAACATCCGCGAGCTGGACGCTCTGGTGGAAGAGGTGCTGCTGTCCAGCAGGCTCGACGCCGCCCCGGCACTCGATCTTGACGAGCCGGTGCATCTGCTGGCACTGGCGGTCGAGGAGGGCGCACGCGTCGACGCCGACGTCGACGGAGAAGAGCTCGTCGTGCCAGGCGACGAGCGCCTGCTGCGCCGTGCCTTGCGCAACCTGCTCGAGAACGCCAGGCGGTACGGCGGGAAGGAGGCGCCCGAAGTGCGCATTGCGCGTGCCGGGACGACCGCCCGCATCGAGGTGCTCGACCGCGGCCCGGGCGTGCCGCCCGATCAGCGCGAGCGCATCTTCGAAGCCTTCTATCGCATGCCGGGGCATGCCGAACATGCCGGCGGCGTCGGACTCGGCCTCAGCCTGGTGCGGCAGATCGCCAAGCGGCACGGCGGCAGCGTGCGCTGCGAGCCGCGCGAGGGCGGCGGCAGCTGCTTCAGCCTGACGATTCCGTTGAACCGTCCGGCGCCGCAGGGGCCGGCTCACGCGCCCGCTCCGCATACCGGTTGAAGCGCCAGGCGGTGCCGTCCAGCGTGATGCGCCGCCAGGTGGCGCGCTTCTCGGCAGGGGTCATCTCCGGCCAGAACTGCACCTCGCCGAAATCGCGGCCACAGCCCTTGCAGACTTCATCGCCCTGGCTCGTGGAGCAGATGGCGATGCACGGGGTGTCGGGCGTGGTCTCGTACCAGGCCAGCCAGGCCGCGCGGGCCCGCGCCGGCATGGTGTGCTCGTCGCACTCGTGCTCGCGGTAATACACCATCAGCGCATAGACCTCGGCCAGGTCGAGCACTTCCCGGCAGGCCGTGATGCCGTCGGGTGAGGGCCGTTGCTCGCGCCACCAGTTGATGGCCGATTCGATGTCGGTGATGTGGATGCCGGCCATCGTCGTGTTGTGTCGCGTCGTATCGTGTCGTGCGGTGCGGTGCGGTGCGGTGCGGTGCGGTGCCGGGAGGCACGTCACTCCTGGGCCGCCACGAGGGCGGCCAGGGCGGACTCCACGACAGCACGGTCGATGCCGTCGGCCAGCGTCACCGGCGCCTCGTCGAGGGCCGCGGCGCCTTCGGTCTTGAGCCGCTTGACCCACAGGCCGGCTTCGCGGCCCTCGGCCAGTGCCGCACTGTGCAGCAGCGGCCGGCCCTGGGCATCGACCAGCTTGAAGTGGAACTTGCCGTCTTCGCGGTACTGCTTGAACTCGGGCAGCGCCACCCGCGCCGCCTGGCGGTTCGCGGCGCCACCGGCCTGGCCGAGTGCCACCATGCGGCGCAGGCCCACGGCCTGCCTCAGTTCAGCCAGGAAGGGCCCGGCCACCGCGCGGGCCTTCGTGGCGCCAGCCTGGAGGATGTCTTCAACCTGTTCCGGGTGGGCCATCAGGTGGGCGTAGCGTTCGCGCATCGGCCCGATGTGGGTCTCCACCAGCGTGACCAGCCGCTGCTTGGCCTCACCCCAGGCCAGCCCGGCGCGCAGGTCGGCCCGGAAGGTCTCGCGTTCTGCCGGGGTGGCAAATGCATCATGGATCGTGACGAGGTGCGAGCTGTCCGGGTCCTTGGGTTCGCCTGGCGCACGTGAGTCGGTCACGATGCGCGCGACCGAATTCTTCAGCCCCTTGGCCCCGCCTTCGAACAGCGGGATCGTGTTGTCGTAGCTCTTCGACATCTTGCGCCCGTCCAGGCCGGGCAGCGTGGCCACATGCTCCTCGATCTCGGCCCGGGGCAGCACGAACATCTCGCGCCCGCCGCCGTACAGGTGATTGAAGCGCTGGGCGATGTCGCGCGCGATCTCGATGTGCTGCACCTGATCGCGCCCCACGGGCACGCGGTGGGCCTTGAAGGCGAGTATGTCAGCAGCCATCAGGATGGCGTAGCAGAACAGGCCCATGCTCACGTCGGCATCCGGGTCCTGGCCGGCGGCCAGATTGGCGTCCGTGGCCGCCTTGTAGGCGTGCATCCGGTTCATCTGGCCCTTGCCGGTCACGCAGGTGAGCAGCCAGGTCAGCTCCGGGATCTCGGGGATGTCGCTCTGGCGGTAGAAGGTGACCCGCTGCGGGTCCAGGCCGGCGGCCAGCCAGGCGGCGGCGATCTCCAGGCGCGAGCGCTCCACGCGGTCGGGCTCGTCGCATTTGATCAGGGCATGGTAGTCGGCCAGGAAGAGGAAACTCTCGACGCCGGGCTGGCGGCTGGCCGTCACGGTGGGGCGAATGGCACCCACGTAGTTGCCCAGGTGGGGGGTGCCGGTGGTGGTGATGCCGGTGAGGACACGCTCGGTCATGTCGGGCTCGCAGGAGTCTTGTTGCAGGCGGGCCGGCCGCAAGGCCAGGCCGCGCCGGGAGAGGCGCATTGTAGGTGGCGCCGCCGGCCGCGAGGGGGCGGGCGCCCGCTACACTGCCGGCCCATGAAGCGTATCGTGATCCTCATCTCGGGGCGGGGCTCCAACATGGAAGCCATCGTGCAGGCCGCGGCCGCCGAAGGCTGGCCGGCGCAGATTGCGGCCGTGGTCAGCAACCGGCCGCAGGCGCAGGGCCTGCAGTACGCCGCCGCGCGCGGCATTGCCACGGCCGTGGTCGACCACAAGGCCCACGCCAGCCGGGAGGCCTTCGACACCGAACTGGCCCGCGTGATCGACGGCTTTGCCCCCGATCTGGTCGTGCTTGCGGGGTTCATGCGCATCCTGACCCCGGCCTTCGTGACGCACTACGCAGGCCGGCTGCTCAACATCCATCCGTCCCTGCTGCCGGCCTTTCCGGGCCTGCACACCCACCAGCGTGCGATCGACGCCGGCTGCAAGCTGGCCGGGGCTACGGTGCACTTCGTCACGCCTGAGCTCGACCACGGCCCGATCGTGATCCAGGCGGCCGTGCCCGTGCTCCCGCAGGACACCGAAGCCGCGTTGTCGGCGCGTGTGCTGGTGCAGGAGCACCGCATCTACCCACGCGCCGTGCGCTGGTTCGTCAGCGGACGGCTGGGCGTCGACGCGGGCATCGTCACCCAACTGGACGGTGAGCCGCAGCTGGTGGTGGCTGAGCTGGCGGGGTAAGGGCAGCCGGGCGAGACTCGCACCGCGCGCAGCGCACCATGGCAAGGCCTCGGCATCACTTTGAATCCGCGCGCAGCACACAGACGCTCGCGCAGGGCCTTGCCGAGTACTTCGCTGCCAACCCGGGGCTCAAGCGCGAGAACAGCCTGCTGTCACAGGAGGCCAGGCAGTTCTTCCGTGCTCACGACGTGGTCCATGTCTTGTACGGCTGTGGAACCTCCATGCCTGACGAGGCCGTGGTGAAGCTGTCCAGCATCTTTGGCACGACCGGCGGCATGGCCGTGCTGCGTGGCTACACGCATCACGAGACATTGGACATCTACACTCGACTTCCGATCGGAAGCACGATCCTGGCACTCCTCAGCGCGCCCTACCTGTTCATCCGCACGGTGTGGCGCTGTGCCAGGCAACGCGAACGTTGGCCATGGGCAGATCACGAGCAGTTCCTTGACACACCGCTGTCCGAGCTGCGCAACAGGTTCGGCATCAGGGTTGCGCATGAGTGCGGCGCTCGGTTGCTTGAATGACCTGCCCCACCCACCATCACCCCACCGGCTCGAACCGCCGCCGGCGCACGCCGTCCACCTCGACCCACTCGAAAAACATCGCGTGCGGCCGCACCCACAGCCCGGCGCTGCCGTAGAGCGGCCGATACACCACCAGGGGTTCCAGGGTTTCGCTGTGGCGGGCCACACCGAGCACCTCGTAGTCGAGGCCCTTGTAGTGGCGATAGCGGCCGAGCGGGGTCTCGGGCAGGGCGGGCAGATCGTCGGTGTCCATGGCGACAGCTTAGCGGCACGGGATAATCGCGCCCATGCACCCCCATGCCCTGCTCGATCTGGCGACCGATCTGATCCGCCAGACCCTCAAGTTCGACGCCCCGGCCGACAGTGTCGTTTCGGCCTTTTTCCGGCAGCACCGCAACCTGGGCCCGCGTGAGCGCCACGCGCTGGCCGAGACCACGTATGCCCTGCTGCGGCAACGCTTGCTGTTCCAGCACCTGGCCCAGTCCGGGTCCGGCGCGCTGGAGCGGCGCCTGGCCATCCTGGCCTGGCAGGGCACGCCGGCCGCATTGCGCGGGGCGCTGGGCCCGAACGAGCAGCAGTGGCTGGCTCAGGTGGACGCGCTCGATCGCAGCAGCCTGCCCGAAAAGTTGCGGCACAACCTGCCGGACTGGCTGGCCCAGTCGCTCAAGGACACGCTGGGCGACGAGTTCTGGCCCCTGGTCGACAGCCTGTCGATCGCTGCGCCGCTGGACCTGCGTGTGAACATCCTCAAGGCCAGGCGCGAGGACGTGCAGGCCGAGCTGGCTCAGGCCGGCATCGAGGCCCGCCCCACACCGTTTTCGCCCTGGGGGCTGCGCATCGACGGCAAGCCGGCCATCAACCGGCTCGACGTCTTCACGCGCGGGGATGTGGAGGTGCAGGACGAAGGCAGCCAGCTGCTGGCCCTGCTGACCGGCGCCAGGCGGGGCGAAATGGTCGTCGATTTCTGTGCCGGTGCCGGTGGCAAGACGCTGGCGCTGGGCGCGGCGATGCGCAATACCGGGCGGCTCTATGCCTTCGACGTCTCGGGCCATCGGCTCGACAACCTCAAGCCGCGGCTTGCCCGCAGCGGGCTGTCGAATGTATACCCGGCCCAGATCGCGCACGAGCGCGATGACCGCGTCAAGCGGCTCATCGGCAAGATCGACCGTGTGCTGGTCGACGCGCCCTGTTCCGGCCTGGGCACCCTGCGGCGCAATCCCGACTTGAAATGGCGCCAGAGCCCCCAAGCTGTCTCGGAGCTGGTGATCAAGCAGACGGCGATCCTGACCAGCGCCGCCCGGCTGATCAAGCCGGGTGGGCGCCTGGTGTATGCCACCTGCAGCGTGCTGCCGGCCGAGAACGAGGCCATCGTCGACGTGTTTTCGGCACAGCACGGCGCTTTCCGCGCGGTGCCGGTGGCCGAGGTGCTCGAGCAGGCGCGTGTTGAAGGTGGCGATCAACTCGTTGCTGGCGATTACCTCAGGCTATGGCCACATCGGCATGCGACCGATGGCTTTTTTGCCGCCGTCTGGGAACGCGCCTGATCGGGCGGTGCTCTATCCCTTGAGATCGCTCAAATCCGCCGAGCAATGCTCGAAACAGCGGCGTTGAGCCTCTTTTTTGGAGGCCCGTCAAGCCCCTGCTCCCCTACAATCGGGCCACCTTTGGAAAGGCTGTGTAACTTGATGTCTGAAATTCTTGTCGTGTGGGAGAGCCTGGTGGCATGGCTCGCCAATGGTGCCTTGAACGCTGCCTGGTGGCAGATCCTGGCATTCACACTGGTTGCCACACACATCACGATCGCCGCCGTGACGATCTTCCTGCACCGCTCGCAGGCCCACCGGTCGCTCGACCTGCATCCGGCCGTGGCGCATTTCTTCCGCATGTGGCTGTGGCTCACCACCGGCATGGTGACCAAGGAATGGGTGGCCATCCACCGCAAGCACCACGCCAAGTGCGAGACGCAGGACGACCCGCACAGCCCGGTGGCGCATGGCATCAAGACCGTGCTGTTCACCGGCAGCGAGCTGTACCGGGCCGAGGCCAAGAACACCGAAACCCTGAGCAAGTACGGCCACAACACGCCGGACGACTGGATCGAGCGCAATCTCTACAGCCGTTACTCCTGGCAAGGGGTGGGCGTGATGCTGCTGCTGAACCTGTTCATGTTCGGTGCCATCGGCGCGACCGTCTGGGCCGTGCAGATGCTCTGGATCCCGATCACGGCGGCCGGCATCATCAACGGACTGGGCCACTGGTGGGGCTATCGCAATTTCGAGGCGCCGGACGCGTCCACGAACATCTCGCCCTGGGGCATCATCATCGGTGGCGAGGAGCTTCACAACAACCACCACACCTATCCCACGTCGGCCAAGCTGTCGGTCAAGCCCTATGAGTTCGACATCGGCTGGCTCTACATCCGCTGCCTGTCGGCACTGGGCCTGGCCACGGTGCGCAAGACCCCGCCGATGCTCAAGCTGGGCGCCGTCAAGCCGGTGGCTGACGCCAAGACGCTCGAGGCCATCATTGCCAATCGCTACGAGGTGATGGCCAAGTATGGTCGCGAGCTGCGCCGTGCCTGCCACGCCGAGCTGCAGGTGCTGAAGGAGTCGGGTGCGAAAAACAGCGCCAAGTGGCGTGATCTGCGCCTGGCCAAGCGCTGGCTGCATCGCGACGACGACCGCATTCCGTCCGACGTGCGCCATCAGCTCGCCAGCGCCTGCGCGCAGTCGCCTGCCCTGGCCAAGCTGGTCGCCATGCGTGAAGAACTGCGTCAGCTCTGGACCCGCACCAATGTGTCGGCCGAGCAACTGGTGCTTGACCTGCAGGCCTGGTGCAAGAAGGCTGAAGAGAGCGGCATTGCCGCGCTGCAGGAGTTTGCGGTCAAGCTGCGCGCAGCGCACGCCTGACGCATCAGGTGGCCTGCGACCCCACCTCGGGGTGACCGGCAGCCACCCCCGTCATCCCGCCCCGGCGGGCGGATGAGGTCGGCAAGCAAGGCTGAAAGAAAGGGCACCCTGGAGGTGCCCTTTTTTGTTGGGGTCCGCGTGATGCTGTGGCCCCAACGCCGGGGGGCCCTGCGATCCCGGCAGCCGTGCGCCGTCTGCGTGCAGGGCCGGTTGCGAGGAGGGGGTGCAATTGCGGCGCCGTGCACCGCAACGTGGGCGGGCGACGCGGGACGGGGGCTTGCGCCGGCGCGCAGGGCAACAAAAAACCCGCCGGCATCGCTGCGGGCGGGTTCCTTGTTCAGTGAGTGCTTGCCGCAGCCGAGGCTGCGACCGTCAGATCACTTCAGCTTCACTTCCTTGTAGGACACGTGCTTGCGTGCCTTGGGATCGAACTTCATGATTTCGATCTTTTCGGGAGTGGTCTTCTTGTTCTTGGTGGTCGTGTAGAAGTGACCGGTGCCGGCAGTGGATTCCAGCTTGATCTTTTCGCGTCCGCCTTTGGTGGCCATGGTGTGTTCTCCTTAAGGGGTCGGGAAGATCAGAGCTCGCCCTTGGCGCGCAGATCGGCGACGACCTGGTCGATGCCGACCTTGTCGATGAGGCGCAGGGCTGCCTGGCTCACGCGCAGACGCACCCAGCGATTTTCGGTCTCGAGCCAGAAGCGACGGTACTGCAGGTTGGGCAGGAAGCGGCGCTTCGTTTTGTTGTTGGCGTGGGACACATTGTTGCCCACCATCGGGCGCTTGCCCGTAACTTGACAGACGCGTGCCATGACGCTTCTCCGTTTCGATCTTGGTTCAAGATGCGGCGTCTAGAGCAGGCGGCCCGAGTTGCGGGAGGTACCCGCACACGAATCCGGCCGCTTGGTGGACGCCCTTCGAGGGTCCTTGCGCCAGCCCTTGCCGACCTGAACCGGCCAGATCGAACCTTCATGTCGGGTTCAACCGGGGAGTTTCAGGCCGAAGCAACGCAAAGCCACTTTCGGCAAAGACGGCGATTATAGCCAGAAATCTGGCGCGAAACCAGCCGCGTTTGCCGTGGTGCTCAACCAGCCGCCTGTTCGAGGAAGCGCTGGGCGTCCAGTGCGGCCATGCAGCCGGTGCCTGCGCTGGTGATGGCCTGACGGTAGACGTGGTCCTGCACGTCACCGGCGGCAAACACACCCGGGATGCTGGTCTGCGTGGCAAAGCCGTTCAGCCCGGAGCGGGTGATGATGTAGCCGTCCTTCATCTCGAGCTGGCCCTTGAAGATGTCGGTGTTGGGCTGGTGGCCGATGGCGATGAAACATCCCTTGACCGACAGCTCGCGGGTGCTGCCGTCCTGCACGTTGCGCAGTCGCACGCCGGTCACGCCGGTGGTGTCGCCCAGCACCTCGTCGAGCGTCTGGAACAGGTGCAGTTCCATCTTGCCGGTGGCCACCTTGTCCATCAGCTTGTCGACCAGGATCGCTTCGGCGCGGAACTTGTCCCGGCGATGGATCAGGTGCACCTTGGAGGCAATGTTCGACAGGTACAGCGCTTCCTCGACCGCGGTGTTGCCGCCGCCGACCACGCAGACCTCCTGGTCCCGGTAGAAGAAACCGTCGCAGGTCGCGCAGCCGCTGACGCCGCGGCCCATGAAGGCCTCCTCGGACGGCAGGCCGATGTACTTGGCCGAGGCGCCGGTGGCGATGATGAGCGCGTCGCAGGTGTAGGTGCCGGAGTCGCCCTTGAGGGTGAAGGGCCGCTGCGACAGGTTCACCTCGTTGATGTGGTCGAACACGATCTGGGTGTTGAAGCGCTCGGCATGCTGCAGAAAGCGCTGCATCAGGTCGGGCCCCTGCACGCCGTGCACGTCGGCCGGCCAGTTGTCCACCTCGGTCGTGGTCATCAGCTGCCCACCCTGGGCCATGCCGGTGATCAGCATGGGTTTGAGGTTGGCGCGGGCTGCGTAGACGGCCGCGGTGTAGCCGGCCGGGCCGGAACCGAGGATGAGGACTTGGGCGTGTTGGGTGGTGGTCATGGGCGCTTCGGTTGGGTCGTGGGCACGCGGATGCAGCGTTGTTCGGTGGGCACGCCGGCCAGTCAGTCCGCAACGAAGCCATGGCTTCGGTTAGAGTGCGGCCTGTGACTTAGCTCACGGCTTGCGGATGCTCGGTGGTTGGCAGGTGGGGCCCAAAGCCCCGTTCGCAAGCCGCGATTGTAGGAAAGCGACGCGGCCGCGCCATCGTCGCGGGCTTTGACAAGCAACAAAGAAGGGGGCCATCCATGGCAATGCTGTCCAACCTGGATCTGATTCGGCGGGTACCGTTGTTTTCGATGCTGACCAGCACGCAGGCCGAGGCGGTTGCCGAGGGTGTGGTCAAGCGGCGTTTCCGGCGCGGCGAGATCATCGTCGAGCAGGGGCGCAAGTCCAACGCGTTGTTCATCCTGCTGACCGGCCGGGCACGCGTGCTGACGGCGGACTCCCGCGGTCGCGAGGTGATCCTGGCGATGCTGCACCCCGGCGACTATGTCGGCGAGATGAGCCTGATCGACAACGAGCCCCACTCGGCGACCGTGCGCGCCGAGGTGCAGACCGACGTGCTGGTGCTGGGTCGGGCCGAATTCGCCCGCTGCCTGCCGGAGAACTCCAGCCTGTCCTACGCCATCATGCGCGGCCTCGTGGCCCGCCTGCGCGCAGCCGACCGCCAGATCGAATCCCTCGCGCTGCTCGACGTGTATGGCCGCGTTGCGCGCACCCTGCTCGACATGGCCGAGGAAACCGGCGGCACCCTGCTGATCCGCAACAAGGTTTCGCGCCAGGACCTGGCCAAGATCGTCGGCGCCTCGCGCGAGATGGTCAGCCGCGTCATGAAGGACCTGGAAGACCGCCAGTACGTCGAGACCCAGCCCGACGGTTCGGTCGTCATCAAGGAAAGGCTCGTGGCCGGATGAAACGGCAGGTGGCAGTGCCACCGGCTTGATTCACAATCCGGGCATGTCTTTCCCTCTCGGATCCCTGGGCACGGACCCCGTGACCCCTGCCGCCCCCACGGCTGCACCGCCGGCTCCGTCCGGCGCTTCCTCGTCCCGCAGTGGCGGTGGTGCGTACAAGCGCACCGCCCGCAACCAGGCCAAGGCCGCCGCACCCGCACCGGTGCCGCGCTGGCGCACCCAGGCCGGCGTGCTGATCGGTGCGGTGCTGCTGGTGCTGGTCGTGCTTGCGCTGGCCTCCCATTCGGCATCCGACGCCGCCTGGTCCACCTCGGGCGACGGCAGCGGCCTGCACAACCATGCCGGTGTGCTGGGCGCCTGGACGGCCGACCTGCTGTACTTCACGCTGGGGTATTCGGCCTGGTGGCTGCCTGTGGTGGCCCTGCGTGCGTGGCTCAGTGCCCTGGCGCGCTGGTTGCGCTCGGAGCAGAGCCCGTCCCCGGCCGCACCGCAACCGCCGGTGGCCTGGTTCTGGTGCGGGGTGGTGCTGCTCACATCGGCCAGCGCCACGCTCGAATGGACCCGGCTGTACCACCTCGAGTCCCGCCTGCCCGGACATGCCGGCGGGGCCCTGGGCTACACGCTGGGGCCGCCGAGCATGGAACTGCTCGGGTTTGCCGGCTCAGGTGTCTTCTGGATTGCCGCCCTCGTGGCCGGAGTGTCGCTGGCCTTCAGGTTCTCGTGGTTGCGCCTGGCGGAATCCCTGGGCGCCTGGATCGACGGCTTGCGGGTCAGGCGTGAGGTCCGGCGCGAGATCAAGGAAGACATCCGTCTCGGCGAAAAGGCGCTGAAGGAGCGCGAAAAGGTCGTGGAGGTCGAGCGCCAGGTCATCGAGGACCACATTCCCATCGTGATCGAGCCGCAGATCGTCGAGGTGCCCCGCTCCGAGCGGGTGGCCAAGGAGCGGCAGAAGCCGCTGTTCACCGAGATGACCGACACGAAGCTGCCGCAGGTCGATCTGCTCGACTCCGCGCCGGGCCGTGTCGAGACCGTGACCCCCGAGACGCTCGAGATGACCTCGCGGTTGATCGAGAAGAAGCTGAAGGACTTCGGCGTCGAGGTGACGGTGGTGGCAGCCTCCCCCGGGCCGGTGATCACCCGCTACGAGATCGAGCCGGCCACCGGCGTGAAGGGCTCCCAGATCGTGAACCTGGCCAAGGACCTGGCACGCTCGCTCAGCCTGGTGAGCATCCGGGTGGTCGAGACCATCCCCGGCAAGAACCTGATGGCGCTGGAGCTGCCCAACAGCAAGCGCCAGAGCATCCGCCTGGCCGAGATCCTGGGTTCGCAGGTGTACAACGATGCGTCCTCCACCCTCACGATGGGGCTGGGCAAGGACATCGTCGGTGCACCGATCGTGGCCGATCTGGCACGCATGCCCCACCTGCTGGTGGCCGGCACCACCGGCTCGGGCAAGTCGGTCGGGATCAACGCGATGATCCTGTCGCTGCTGTACAAGGCCGAGGCGCGCGACGTGCGCCTGATCCTGATCGACCCGAAGATGCTCGAAATGGCGATGTACGAGGGCATCCCGCACCTGCTGGCGCCGGTCGTGACCGACATGAAGCAGGCCGCCAACGCGCTCAACTGGTGCGTGGGCGAGATGGAGCGGCGCTACAAGCTGATGAGCAAGCTGGGCGTGCGCAACCTGGCCGGCTACAACAAGAAAATCGGCGAGGCCACCGAACGGGGCGACAAGATCCCCAACCCCTTCAGCCTGACGCCCGAAGAGCCCGAACCGCTGGATCGCCTGCCCTACATCGTCGTGGTGATCGACGAGCTGGCCGACCTGATGATGGTGGTCGGCAAGAAGATCGAGGAGCTGATCGCGCGGCTGGCGCAGAAGGCACGGGCCGCGGGCATCCATCTGATCCTGGCCACCCAGCGCCCCAGCGTGGACGTCATCACCGGCCTGATCAAGGCCAACATTCCGACCCGCATCGCCTTCCAGGTCAGCAGCAAGATCGACAGCCGCACCATCCTTGACCAGATGGGTGCCGAAGCGCTGCTGGGGCAGGGCGACATGCTCTATCTCGCACCCGGGACCGGCCTGCCAGTGCGGGTGCACGGGGCCTTCGTCAGCGACGACGAGGTGCACCGTGTCGTCGAATATCTGAAGACGCAGGGCGAGCCCAACTACATCGAAGGCATCCTCGAAGGGGGCACGCTCGATGGCGAAGTGGGCGGGCCGGGGGGTGACGTCGGGGCCGGCGGCGGCGACGGCGAAGCCGACCCGATGTACGACCAGGCTGTGCAGGTGGTGCTTCAGCACCGCCGCGCCTCGATTTCGCTGGTGCAGCGCCACCTGAGAATTGGTTACAACCGCGCCGCCCGGCTGCTGGAACAAATGGAAAAGTCCGGCGTCGTATCGGGCATGGCCACCAACGGAAACCGGGACATCCTCGTTCCGGCACGCGAAGAATGAAAAAGCTGCTGATCGCCGCTGCCCTGGCGGCCGCGCTGCCGGCCTGGGCCGACTCGCTGGCCACGCTCAAGGCCTTCGTGCAGGAGGTCAAGAGTGGCCGCGCCAGCTTTACGCAGGTCGTGACTTCACCCGACGGCACGCGCAAGCGCACCACCCAGGGCAAGTTCGAGTTCATCCGCCCCGATCGATTCCGCTTCGACTACGCGAAGCCGATGGCTCAGTTGATCGTTGCCGATGGGCAGAAGGTGTGGCTGTACGACCCCGACCTCAATCAGGTCACCGTGCGGGCAATGAATCAGGCCCTGGGTGCGACACCGGCGGCCCTGTTGGCCGGCGGCGCTCTGGACAAGGACTTCAGTCTGAATGCACTGCCTGACCGCAACGGGCTGCAATGGGCCGAGGCCGTCCCGAAGGACAAGGACAGCCAGTTCCGCTCCGTCAAGGTGGGCTTCAAGGGCCGCGACCTCGCGGCGGTCGAGATTCTCGACGGCTTCGGCCAGTTGTCGGTGCTGAGCTTCAGTCAGGTCGAAGCCAACGCGAGCTTTCCGCCAGACACGTTCCAGTTCGTCCCGCCCAAAGGGGCGGACGTGCTGGAGCAGTAGGGCAGCCTCAAGGTCATCCCCGCGCAGGCGGGGATCCACGCTGGCGCATCGCGGCGGCGCCTGGATGCCCGCCTTCGCGGGCATGACCTGAAGGGAAGGGCGAGGGCACGGCCACGCCGAGAGCCTTTGCGCCCCTCACAACGTCATCCCCGCGCAGGCGGGGATCCATGCTGGCGCACCGCGGCGGCCCCTGGATGCCCGCCTTCGCGGGCATGACCTGAAGGGAAGGGCGAGGGCACGGCCA
>CAMLSD010000051.1 GCA_946482595.1 uncultured Comamonadaceae bacterium | reverse complement strand
CACTTGCTGCGGTGAACACCACCGCACACCCGCAACGAAGTCTCTGCCCCCAAGGATTCATCGTGAAAGCCCATCGCCGCATCACCGACCGCTCGACGCCCCATCAGGGCTGCGGCGTGAACGTGCATCCGGCAGCGGGTGCAGGTGTGCATCAGGGCACGGCGGGTGTGGTCGGTGCGGTCGCGTTCGAGCATTCCGTGACGCGCATGGATGACACCCATCCGGGCGAGGCAGGCGCATAGGTCCGCGCCGCCTCCTCTCGATTCCCATCGAGGCCCGGTTCCCCAAGGTTCCGGGCCTTTTTGTTTCTCCCGTGGGTCGTCGCTGACCAGGCCACACGCCAGGCGGGACGTCCATTCCTCTCATTGCGGTTGTGCTTCGGCACCAAGGCCGAGCATGTGCCCCTGAAAGCGCAGGGGCGGCCCGAATGTGCGCGGCGGGGATCCCCGCTTCGTGCAGCGAGACCGCGCTGGGCCCAGGCCATCGGCCGGGGCACTCGCGCCGGAGCACAACCGCAATGAGAGCCCCTGCCGCGCCTGCCGGGCCGGCCCGGGCACAAAGACAAGGAACCCTCGTCGAGCTCACGCTTCGAGGGTGGAAATCGGCCGCAACGATTGGGCGGCGCCGGAACCCGTCACCGGAACCCTCTGCCCAGGCCTCGCCTGGCGCGGAAAGTGCTCTCAGGTGTGGCCGTAGCTCAATGGCAGAGCCGTGGGTTGTGGTCCCGCTGGTGTCGGTTCGACTCCGACCGGTCACCCCTGAGCGCACTTTCCTGAGTACAACCCGCAGGAGAACTGCCATGCTACTGATGAAAAACGTCCAGGGATGGACCGAAGGCGTCGAGGTCGACCACCAGGCGCTCAACCAGATCCGCAACATCGCCGGCCTGCCCATCGTGGCGGGCCACGTGGCCATCATGCCCGACGTGCACCTGGGCAAGGGCGCGACCGTCGGCTCGGTGATCCCCACACGAGGGGCCATCATCCCGGCCGCCGTGGGCGTGGACATCGGCTGCGGCATGTGTGCGGTGCGCACCGACCTGCGTGCCGAGGACCTGCCCGACAGCCTGGCCGCTGCGCGCGCGGCCATCGAGGCCCTCGTGCCGGTGGGTTTTGCGATGCACGACAAGGAAGTGAACCCCACGCATGAGGCCGCGCACGGCCGGGTGCTCAAGCAACGCATGGATGCGCTGTACGTACGCTTCGAAAAGCTGTCGATCCTGAAGGTGCTCGGGTCGCTCGATGCCCGCAAGATCTGGAAGCAGATCGGCACGCTGGGCGGCGGCAACCACTTCATCGAGCTGTGTCTCGACGAGGTCGGCGCGGTGTGGGTGATGCTGCATTCGGGCTCGCGCAACATCGGCAAGACCATCGGCGAAGCGGCGATCGACATGGCCCGCGAGGCTTGCGTGCGCGCCGGTGTGGGTCTGCCCGACCGCGACCTGGCCTGGCTCAACGAAGGCACGACCGAGTTCCACCAGTATGTCGAAGCCCTGCAGTGGGCCCAGGACTATGCCGCACTCAACCGCGACCTGATGCTGTTTCGCACCCTGCGTGCGTTGCGCGAGACCCTCGGGCGAGAGATCGGCTCCACGAAGGAGGCGATCAACTGCCACCACAACTACGCCACCGTCGAAGAGCACTTCGGCTCGAAGGTGTGGATCACCCGCAAGGGCGCTGTCAGCGCGCGCGAAGGGCAGCTCGGCATCATCCCCGGCTCGATGGGCGCACGCTCGTACATCGTGCGGGGCAAGGGCAACCCGCTGGCCTACTGCTCGTGTTCTCACGGCGCGGGGCGACGACACTCACGCGGCATGGCCAAGCGACTGTTCGACCTCGACGCCCTGGCAGCACAGACCGCCGGTGTCGAATGCCGCAAGGACGAGGGTGTGCTCGACGAGATTCCCGGCGCCTACAAGGACATCGACGCCGTGATGGGGGCCCAGAGCGACCTGGTGAGTGTGGAGCACACGCTCAAGCAGGTGTTGTGTGTGAAGGGGTGATGCGCGCAGAGCGGGGCAGCGATGCCCCGCCACCTCAGCCAGCCGGGTGCCGTGGAGCGACTCTCGAACGTGCCGCTCCCCCGGCGGGCATTCACCAACCATGTCTTCACCCTGCCCTTCTGTGCAGGGGCGCAGCCATCGCTTGCAGTGGTCTCTTGCCTGGGTGTCTTGCCTGCATCAATGGCTTCTCGTAAACTCGCGCCTCTCTTTCTCGACTGCTGCTGCAAGAAGAGGCTCTCGCTCCGGTGTTGTTCCGGGGCGCATCTTCGTGATCGTCCTCGCGACGAGCTGACGGATCGAACCGTCGAAAGCACAGCATCGTGTCCCATACCACCCGACTTCAACGAGCCTTTTCGCGCTCGCACATTCGCCTCGAGTACGAAGGCGGCATCTATCACGTTCAGAATGATCTGACCAACGCATCCATCCTGCTGCCAGCCACGCTGCCGCTCGAGGTGGATGCCGTCAGACAGTTGCTCGATTTCGCGTCTGTCCGCAGCCCATCCGGCGATCCCGTCGTCTGCTCGGCCTGCGCCACGCCTGATTTTCACCGCGGCAGCATTGCGCCAGTCGGATCGATCGTGGCCACGCAGGACGATGCGGTCATCCCGGCGGCGATCGGCACCGACATCAACTGCGGCATGCGCTTGCTCACCACGGGTCTTTCCCTGGCATCCGTCGCGCCACACAAGTCACGGCTGGTGGAGCGATTGACATCGGTCCTGCTCTGCAACGAGCGAGACGTCCCGGTCAGCACCGCCTCGTTCAAGGCCCTTTTCGACGAGGGGCCGCTGGCCTTTGTCGACTCGGTCAAGGCAGACGGCCTTTGGGCCCGCGTGAATCGCGATCGCATGGCGAGCGAGGTCGGACGCTCCATCGGCCTCGACGAGCTGGGCGGCCACTCGCGCCATGCGCCTGACGCGTTCATCGGCTCCCGCGACGTGTTCAGGGACCCGTGCCTGGGCACACCCGGATCAGGCAATCATTTCGTCGAACTGCAGGTGGTCGACAAGATCGTCGATCGCCACGCCGCGTACGCATGCGGCCTCAAGCCAGGCGACGTTGTGGTCATGATCCACAGCGGCTCACGGGACCTCGGTTTCCACGTGGGCGCGCGATGGATGGACCGCGCTCGCGCCGAATGGCCCCGCGGCAAGAAGCATCCTGGCAGCAAGCTGTATGCGCTGACCGGCCCTCTCGCGCACGAGTACCTTGAGGCAATGGGGGTGGCGGCCCGGTACGCCTGGCTCAATCGAGTGGTGCTTGGTGAGCTGGTGCGTGGTGCGCTGAACGACGTGTTCGACGCAGACTCATCACGTCTTGTGGTCGACGTCCCCCACAACGTGGTGCTGCACGAGCGAGGGCTGAACATCCACCGCAAGGGCGCCACGCCAGCGCGCGAGGGAGACATCGCATTGATTCCCGGCTCGATGGGCGACCACTCCTTCGTGGCCACCGGCCTGGGCAACGCTCAGTGGCTGTGGTCGTGCAGCCATGGCGCCGGTCGCGCAGTACGACGGCAGACCATGCGCTCGCAGGCTGCCCCGGTGCAGGGCACGACCGAATGGCAATGCGTCACGCTCAGTGAAGAACGGCGCATCGAGGAAGCACCGCAGGCCTACAAACCCATCGGCCCGGTGATCGATGCCCAGGAGGAAGCCGGCCTGATCCGTGCCATTGCGCGCCTGCGTCCGTGGATCACATTCAAGGCCTGAGCGCTCCGCCCGCAGGCGTGTCAGTCGCCGGACCAGCCCCGTGCGCGGCCACCGTTGTCGAGTCATCGATCGCCCGCTGCACCAGCGCAGCCATGCGCCGCGCCTCATCGTTCGGGCACTGCATCAGGCCGCTGACCGTGCCAAGCCGGTCGGGCCAGGCTTCGTCCTGGCTGGCCTTGAGGCGGGCGTCGAAGCGGTCGACCCTGATCTCGATGCCGACGATCGCCTTGAGCATGCTGTCGATGTACGGGGCAGGCGCATCGTCGATGCACCACGGCTGCGGCTGCGACCGTTCCTGCTGGTGGGTGAGGCGGTCGAGCATGTCGCGCAACCACTGCGGGTCATGCACCGCGCGGGCCACCCCATGGGCATGGACCACCGCGTAGTTCCAGGTGGGCACGACCCGGCCATCCTGGTGCTTGCCGGGATACCAGCCCGGCGTGATGTAGGCCTGCGGCCCGCAGAACATCACCACGGACGGCCCGGCCGTGCCCAGGTGCTGCCACACCGGATTGGCACGCGAGACATGGCCGACCAGACGGCCGCACGGCCCGGACCGGCGGTCCAGCACAAACGGCACGTGGTTGGCGACCAGCCCTTCGCTTGTCGGGCAGACCCATGCCCCCAGCGGGTGTGCTTCGACCAGCGCAGCAATGGTGTCGCGGTCCGTCAGACGGTGTGCGGGCGGGATGTACATCGCCGCTCAGCCCTGGATGAACGCATGGCGCACCAGCAGGATCGCCAGGGTGAGCATGGTCAGGCCGATCAGGCTGTCGAGCATCTGCCACGCCCTGGGGCGAGCGAACCAGGGCGCCAGCCAGCGGGCGCCGTAGCCCAGCAGCACGAACCACCCCGCGCTGGCCGCACTGGCCCCGGTCACGAACCAGGGCCGCATGGCCTCGGACTGCTGCGCGCCGATGCTGCCCACCAGCAGCACAGTGTCCAGATACACATGGGGATTCAGCACGGTGAAGGCCACCGCCTGCGCCACCGCCGCCGCGCGGCCGAGCGGTGCTCCGCCCGCGCCAGCCTGCAGCCGCTGCGGGTGCAGCGCACGGCGCAGGGCCTGCACCCCGTACCAGGCCAGGAAGGCCGAACCGGCCAGCGCCAGCACCTGCGCCACACGCGGCCGGTCACCCAGGGCCTGCGCCATGCCGAACACACCGGCGGCGATCAGCACGGCATCGGCCAATGCGCAGAACAGCACGATGCTGCCCACATGCTCGCGGCGCAGCCCCTGGCGCAGCACGAAGGCGTTCTGGGCGCCGATGGCCACGATGAGGCCGAGGCTGAGCACGAACCCCTGGACAAACACGGCGGCGGCCGGTGCGGTGGTGAAGGTCGAGAACATCATGTGCGCAGCTTGCCATCCGGCCAGGATGAAGACAAACTCATTCATCTTCATCTGATTAAGCGAAGCTAATCCACATGCTTGACTACGCCGCCCTGTCGGCCCTGGCTGCCGTGGTGCGCGAGGGCAGTTTCGAACGCGCGGCGCGCGCGCTACACGTCACACCCTCGGCGATCTCGCAACGCATACGCCAGCTCGAGGAACGCGCGGGCTGCGCCCTGGTGGTGCGCTCTCAGCCCTGCCGGGCCACCGACACCGGTCGTCGCCTGTGCCAGCACGTCGACCATGTGCGCCTGCTCGAACAGGAACTGCAGGCCACCTTGCCCAGCCTGGCGCCTGAAACCCTGGCGCGTGTGCCGATACCGATCGCGGTGAATGCCGACAGTCTGGCCACCTGGGCCGCCGCACCGATCACGCGTTTTGCCGCCACCAGCCCGGTGCTGCTGGAGGTGACCGTGGACGACCAGGACCACACCTCGGAATGGCTGCGCAGCGGCGCCGTGCTGGCGGCCGTGACCGCCACGTCACGCGCCGCTGCTGGCTGCAACAGCCGGCCCCTGGGTGCCATGCGCTACCGCGCCGCCGCCAGCCCGGCCTTCGTGCAGCAGTACTTTGCCGACGGCGTGGGGGCAGGCAGCCTGGCCCGCGCACCGAGCCTGGTGTTCAGCACGAAGGACGAACTGCAGACCCGATGGGCGCAGCGTCTGTGCCATCGCCACGTGGAACTGCCCCGCCACTCCCTGCCCTCGCCCCAGGCTTTTGCGCTGGCCTCGCTGGCAGGCATGGGCTGGGGCATGCACCCTGAGTCGCTGATCGCACCGCATCTCGATGACGGTACGCTGGTTGAACTGGTGCCGGACACCCCGCTGGACGTGGACCTGCACTGGCAGTACGCGCGCGCGGCATCCGGCCTGCTCGACCGCCTGACCGACGCGGTGATCGACGCCGCGCGACAGGCACTGACGCTCGACTGAACGACAACCGCCACCGCCGATCAGTGCGGGCCCGCACGGCACGCCGCTCGTGCCTCACTCAGGCGCCGCTGCGCAGCTCTCGTGCACTGCGGCCCGTGCGGCGCCGCAGCAGGTTGCGCAGGCTCACGCCGTCGGCATACCCCACCAGCGCTGCAATCTGCTCCAGGCTCCTGTCGGTCGTCCTGAGCAGGTGCACCGCGCGCTCGACCCGCAGGTCCTGGAAGTAGGCCATCGGACTGCGGTTGAGCACCTCGCTCAGCCGTCGCGCCAGCGTGCGTTTGCTGGTGCCCACGGCTTGCGCAGCATCATCGAGCGAAAAGCCCTCGGCCAGTCGCGCACGTGCCCACTGCTCGAACCGCTGGACCATCGGGTCCGCATGCGCGAGGTGGTCGGCCACGACATACGCTGACTGGGCCGGACGCTGATCGACGATCAGGTGGCGCGCCACCAGATCAGCCAGCGCCGGACTGGCCTGGCGCACGAGCCACAGCGCCATGTCCATGTGGCCCAGGGCGGCACCCGCCGTGACGAACGGGCCGGAGCGCACCAGCATGCGCGCGTCCTCCAGCACAACGGCCGGATACCGCTGCCGGAACAGCGGGGCGAGCCACCAGGTGGTGGTGGCGCGTTGCCGGTCGAGCAGGCCGGACTCCGCCAGCACGAAGGTGCCGATGCAGGCTGCGGCAATCTGCCCGCCCGCAGCCGCCCGCCCGCGCAACACGGCCGCTGCGTCCTGCACGTCGCGACGGGCCAGCGCCGGCAGCAGCCGGTCCGGCATCTTGTAGCCGATGGCCGGCACGACCACCCAGTCTGCCCGCGCCTGGTCGCTCAGCACACCCACGGGCACCTTGAGACCTTGCGAGGTGCACACCCGCCGTCGCACGCCGACCGGTGCGACCTGGAATGGGGGCACGTCGATGCCCGTGCCTGCTGCCAGCTCGTTGGCCGTGGTGAACACGTCGAGCACGGCGGACAACCCCGTGTCGAACACACCGTCAAGCACCAGCACCTCCAGCTTCATGGCAAGAATGGTATCAATGTTGTCAATCCTGCCAATGGCGCCCTGGGCAGCCCGGACACAGACTTGTCGCCAGAGTCCACACACCGCAGAGTCCGCCCATGTCCATCGAATCCATCGTCGCGCTGGCCGTCTTCGCCTGGGTCACGTCGATCACGCCCGGCCCGAGCAACCTGATGCTGCTGGCATCCGGCGTGAACTTCGGCTTTGCCGCAACGATCCCGCAGGTGCTGGGCATCACGCTGGGTTTCACCTCGCTGCTGCTGGCCGTGGGCCTGGGCCTGGGCGCCGTGCTGAGCGCCTTCCCCATGCTGCACCTGATCCTGAAGATCACCGGCGCGACCTACCTGCTGCACCTGGCCTGGCGCATCGCCCGCTCGTCGGCATGGGGCGAGGGCCAGTCGCCCCGGGGCCGCCCGCTGACCCTGCTGGAGTCGGCGGCATTCCAGTGGATCAACCCGAAGGCCTGGATGGTTGCCCTCTCCGCCGTGGCCATCCACACCCTCCCGGCGGCGCCCATCCTGTCGATCGGCCTGATCTGCGTGACCTTCGCGCTGGTGAACCTGCCGACCGTGTCAGCCTGGGCCGCATTCGGTGTCGGGCTGCGCGGCTACCTCGCGCAACCGGTGCGACTGCGGTGGTTCAACCGGGCGATGGGGCTGCTGCTGGCGGGCTCGCTGTGGCCGATGTTGAGCTGAGGCGATCCGACCGGTCCGTCTCAGATCTCACGGCTCAGCGCCGGAACGGCCTCGAACAGGTCGGCCACCAGCCCATAGTCGGCCACGCTGAAGATCGGTGCCTCGGGGTCCTGGTTGATGGCGACGATCACTTTCGAGTCCTTCATGCCGGCCAGGTGCTGGATTGCGCCTGAGATGCCGACGGCAACGTAGAGTGTCGGCGCCACGATCTTGCCGGTCTGGCCGACCTGCCAGTCGTTGGGCGCGTAACCCGCGTCCACAGCCGCGCGGCTTGCGCCCAATGCAGCGCCCAGGCGATCGGCCAGCGGTGTGAGGACCTCACTGAACTTCTCGCTCGACCCCAGGGCCCGGCCGCCCGCCACGATGACCTTCGCCGCCGTGAGCTCGGGCCGGTCGCTGCGGCTGCGCTCGCGCCCCACCACACGGGACAGGCCGGTGCCGGCCACGGCATCCACTCGTTCCACAGGTGCCAGGGCGTCGCCCTGAGCAGCTGGCTCGAAGGCGGTCGATCGCACCGTGAGCACCCGCACGCTGTCGGCGCTGTGCACCGTGGCGATCGCATTGCCGGCATGGATGGGGCGCTCGAACACATCCGCACTCACCACACGGATGACGTCCGAAACCTGCGCCACGTCGAGGCCCGCGGCCACCCGCGGCGCGACGTTCTTGCCCTGGGAGGTGGCCGCGAACAGGACGTGACCATACCCCGCCGCAAGCTGCAGCACCTGTGCGGCCAGGACTTCGGCAAGCGGCTCGGCCAGTGCAGGCCCGTCCGCATGCAGCACCCTGTCCACGCCGGCGACGCAGGCCACCTGGGCCGCGACAGGGCCGATGTCATGGCCCGCAACGAGCACATGCACGGGCGCGCCACATGCGAGCGCGGCCGTGATCGTGTGAAGTGTGGCGGGCTTGAGGCCCGCCTGATCGTGTTCTGCAATCACCAATGTCGGCATGTCCGGTCTCCTCAGATCACCTTGGCTTCGTGTTTCAGTCGGGACACCAGCGTGGCCACGTCAGCCACCCGCGCACCGGTGCGGCGCCCGGTGGGTTCGGCGAGCCGCAGGGTTCGCAGCCGCGGCGTCACGTTCACGCCCAGTTGTTGTGGTGTCACACGCTCGAGCGGCTTTTTCTTGGCCTTCATCAGGTTGGGCAAGGTGACGTAGCGCGGTTCGTTCAGGCGCAGGTCGGTGGTCACGACGGCCGGCAACTGGAGCTCCACGGTTTCAAGGCCACCATCGATCTCACGGGTCACCTGCACCACGCCATCGTGCATGACCACACGGCTCGCAAACGTGCCTTGCGGACGGCCCAGCAAGGCCGCGAGCATCTGGCCGGTCTGGTTGCAGTCGTCGTCGATCGCCTGTTTGCCCAGCAGGACAAGCTGGGGCTGTTCCCGGCCGACCAGGCTGGCCAGCAGGCCGGCCACCGCCAGCGGCTGAAGCTCGACATCGGTGTCGACATGGATCGCACGATCGGCGCCGATGGCCATCGCCGTGCGCAGCGTGTCGTGGCACGCAGCGGTGCCGCATGACACGGCAATGACCTCGGTGATGCGGCCCTGTTCCTTCAGGCGCACGGCCTCCTCCACTGCGATCTCGCAGAACGGATTGATGCTCATCTTGACGTTGTCAGTCTCCACGCCCGAACCATCGGGCCTGACACGCACCTTGACGTTGTGGTCCACCACGCGCTTGACAGCGACGATTGCCTTCATTGCTGCTCCAGAAATCAGACCCGTGCGGGTCGTACCGAAAGATGCCGGGGGGCCTGAACCATCCCCAGAATGTGTTGTGCACGCAGCAGGACCGGGCGATCGACCATCGACCCACGGACCTGTACCGCGCCCCCCGCGCTGACCTCGCAGGCCTGGACAACCTCCCTGGCCCAGGCCAGTTCATCGTCGCTGGCGAGAAACGCCTCATGCACCGGCTGCACCTGCCTCGGATGGATGCACAGCCTGGCGCCAAAGCCCAGTCGCCTGGACGCCAGGGCGTCGGCGTGCACGAGCGCTTCGTCCTCCCAGCGCAGCGTGACACCGTCGACCGGCGCAAGCAGGCCCGCCAGCTTCGAGGCCAGCAGCAGCTCGTGGCGTGCCGGCAGCAGCGCGGCTTCACCGGCATCGATGCCGAGATCGAGCTGATAGTCCACCGTCCCGAACACGAGCCGCTGCACGGCACTGACCCGAGCGATCTGGCGCACGGCCGCCATGCCGCCGGCCGACTCGATCAGCGGCATGATCAGCGACGGCGTGCGACCCGCCACATGCTCCAGGTCCTCGGGGTTCTCCGATTTGGGCACCATCACGACCGGCGCGCGGGCGATGCGGCACATCTCCAGATCGCCAGCGAACCAGACGGTGCCCGGTGCATTGATCCGCACCACCGCCGGGTGGCCGGCAGCCAGCCAGTCGTGCGCCGCCTTGCGGGCCATCTCCTTGGCTTGTGGCGGCACCGCATCTTCAAGATCGATCACCACGGCATCGGCACCACTGACGCGGGCGCGCTCGAAGCGCTCGGGCCGATGCCCGGGTACGAACAGGTAGGAACGACAGGCAAGGCCCATCACATGACTCCCATGTTGTGCGATCAAGGAAACGCCGGGCCGCCCCAAGTGTCCTTGCCCCTCGCGGGGGGCGGGCTGGGCGCAGCCCGGCCCTGGGGGCGCTCAGAACGAGCGGGGCAGGCCCAGCACATGCTCGGCGATGTTGGCCAGGATCAGGTTGGTCGAGATCGGCGCCACCTGGTACAGGCGCGTCTCCCTGAACTTGCGCTCCACGTCGTACTCGCACGCAAAGCCGAAACCACCGTGGATCTGCAGGCATTCGTTCGCGGCTTCCCATGAGGCCTTGGCCGCCAGGTACTTCGCCATGTTGGCCTGCGGGCCGCAGGGCTGGTGTGCATCGAACCGCCGGCAGGCCTCCCAGCGCATCAGGTCGGCCGCCTCGATCTCGATGTGGGCCTGGGCCAGCGGAAACTGCACCCCCTGGTTCTGGCCGATGGGCCGCCCGAAGACCACCCTGTCCCGCGCATAGGCAGTGGCCTTGTCGATGAACCAGCGGGCATCGCCGATGCACTCGGCCGCAATCAGCGTGCGCTCGGCATTGAGCCCGTCCAGGATGTAGCGGAAGCCCTGCCCTTCCTCGCCGATGAGGTTGTCGGCCGGAACCTCGAGGTTCTCGAAGAACAGCTCGTTCGTTTCGTGATTGACCATGTTGGCGATCGGCTGCACCGTCATGCCTTTGCGCAGCGCCTCATGGATGTCCACGATGAAGATGGACATGCCCTCGGACTTGCGTTTCACCTCGGCCAGCGGGGTCGTGCGCGCCAGCAGGATCATCAGGTCGGAGTGCTGGACCCGCGAGATCCACACCTTCTGCCCGTTGACCACATAGCGGTCGCCGTGGCGCACGGCAGTGGTCTTGATCCGGGTGGTGTCGGTGCCCGTGGTGGGCTCGGTGACCGCCATGGACTGCAGCCGCAGTTCACCGCGCGCGATGCGTGGAAGGTAAGCCTGCTTCTGCTGCGCCGAACCATGGCGCAGCAGCGTGCCCATGTTGTACATCTGCCCGTGGCAGGCCCCTGAGTTGCCACCGGACCGGTTGATCTCTTCCATGATCACCGAGGCCTCGGCCAGGCCCAGACCGGCCCCCCCGTACTCGGCCGGGATGAGTGCGGCGAGCCAGCCGGCCTCGGTGAGTGCATTGACAAAGGCTTCCGGATAGCTGCGTTCCTCGTCCACCCGGCGGTGGTACTCGGGCGGGAAAGCCGCGCACAGATCGCGCACGGCGTCCCGGATGTCCTGATAGGTGGGGTTCTCGCTCATCTTGATCCTCGTATCGGGTGGTGTGGGGGTCAGACCCAGGCGGTCGCGTTCATGACCCGTTGGTGTCCTGCATCCGTGGCCCAGAGGGTGTGGCGGCCCTCACCTTCGCTGCGGCCACGAAGGATGAGTTCCTCGCCGACGAAGGCCGGGCTGACGGCCTTGAACGCGAAACGCTTCAGCGAACCGCGCCCAAGGCGCCGCTCGAATGCATCGGCGAGCAGCGTCGCCGTCAACGGCCCGTGCACCACGAGCCCTCGATAGCCCTCGGTCTGCACTGCATGCGCCGTGTCGTAGTGGATGCGATGTCCGTTGAACGTGGTCGCGGAGTAGCGGAACAACATCACCGGGTCGGGGCGCATGCTGCACTGCCAGTCGAAGTGCTCGGGCAGGGTGCCCACCTCGACAGGCGCAGTCGTTGCACCTGCCCCGGCCAGCCCTCGGTAGACGATGTCCTGACGCTCACGAAGGCGCGTCAGGCCGTCGCTGTCGCCGGTGATCTCATGCTGCACGGTCACGAACACCAGCGCGCCGCTGCGCCCCTGCCTGGCCTGCACATCGACGATGCGCGAGGTCCGACGCAGACGTTCGCCCACACGCGGAGGCTGCTCGATCACGAGGTCGCCACCGGCCCACATGCGCCGCGGCAGTTCCACGGGCGGCAGGAATCCCCCGCGTGCCGGGTGACCGTCGACGCCGAGCTCGCGGCCGTCGGCAATGGGTGCAAAGCAGGCCCAGTGCCAGAGCGTGGGCAGTGGCTGACCGTGTTGCGGCGCCCGCTCAATCTGGTGCAGCGCGGCCGCGAGCCTGAGGGCGTCCCGGTCATGCAGGGTGTCGACGTCGGTATGGGCCCTGCCGATCCAGGCACGCAGCGGCGCAATGTCTTGAAGTTCTGCCATGAAGTCTCTCGAAGTTTGCAGGCGCAGCCCCACTTCACCCACGCGGCGGGCGAGACGGGACACCCTGGGGAATGCAGTTCAGGGCGTCGATGAGCCCAGCACGGTGGGCAGCCACAGCGCCACATCGGGCGCCAGTGCGAGCAGGCCGATCATGGCCAGCAGCACGAGCACGAAGGGGATCGCACCGAGGATCACCGTGCCCATCGAGCCGCCCTTGCGCACGCTCTGCACCACGAAGAGATTCAGGCCCACGGGCGGGGTGATCAGGGCCAGCTCGACGAGCAGGATCACGATGACGCCGAACCACACCGGATCGAACCCCAGCGCGATCATCACGGGTGCCAGGATGGGCACGGTCGTGATCATCATCGACAGGGTCTCCATGAAGCAGCCGAGCACGAGATAGAACAGCACCACGGCCAGCAGCATCCAGCCCGGCGACAGATCCAGGCTGCGGATGGCGTCGGTGAGGGTCTGAGTCAGGCCGGTGGACGACAGCACGAAGTTCAGGAAGCTCGATCCAAGCACGATCAGCATGATCATGGCCGTGGCCTTCATCGTGCCTTCCAGCGCCTGCCGCAGCATCGGCAGATGCAGCCGACCACGTTGCCATGCCAGGGCCAGCGCACCCGACACACCGAGTGCGGCCGCCTCGGTCGGCGTGGCCACGCCGGCATAGATGGAGCCCACCACCAGCACGAAGATGCCCAGCGGTGGAAGCAGATCCACCAGACTGTCGAAACGCTCCCGCCAGGTGCTCGACACACGCTCACCGCCCCAGGCCGGCCGCCAGGTGCAGGCCAGCACGATCGCCAACATGAACAGACTCGCCAGGATCAGCCCGGGCAGGATGCCGGCCAGGTAGAGCTTGGGGACCGACGTGTTCGTGAGCACCCCGTAGATGACCAGGTTGATCGACGGCGGAATCAGGATGCCCAGCGTGCCGCCGGCCGCGATGCTGCCCAGGAACAGCGGCTCGTTGTAGCGGTAGCGCGTCATCTGCGGGATCGAGACCGTCCCCACCGTGGCCGAGGTCGCGACGCTCGATCCGGAGGTGGCCGCAAACAGCGTCGAGGCCCCGATGTTGGCATGCATCAGCCCTCCCGGCAGCCACGACAGCCACAAGGCCATGGCCCGGTACATGCCCTCGGCAAACCCCGCCCGCAGCAGCACTTCGCCGAGCAGGATGAACAAGGGGATCGTGATGAGCAGGAACTCGTTGTTGGCGCTCCAGGTGATCTCGCCGATCGCACCGTACAGCGGCAGCATCGAGTAGATCCGGTCGAGCCCCAGCCCCAGCAGCCCGAGGGCCACGCCCACCGGGATGCTGATGCCGATGAGCGTCAGCAGGAGGATCAGTGCGGTGGCGATCATGAACGCTCTCCTTCGATGATGTCGCGGCCCGATTGGGCTTCGGTCCGGGCCTCTTCCTGTGCCGTACGCACGCCTGCGATGCGCTGGATCACGGCCGCCTCGCCGTGGACGAGCGCCACGGTGGCGCGCAGCAGCAGCAGCGCAACCACCGTGCACATCCAGGCCAGGCCAGCGAACCAGAGCGCCTGGGGGATCCACAACGGGGTGCCCAGCGTGGTGTTGGCGCGCGCCCCCTGATCCCACGACGCCATCGCCACGTCCAGCGCGAAGTAGCTGAGGCAGCCGAAAAACACCCCGAACGCGACCAGGCAAAGCCAGTCCACCGCGGCCGCCGCCCGCACGGGCAACAGGTGGTAGAACACATCGACCCGCACATGGGCGCGCTGCAGCACCGTGAAGGCGAAGGCCCACGACGTGCTGATCGCAAACACGTAGCTGGCCAGCTCGTCGGCCCCGCCAATGCCTCGCCCGAGCAGCTTGCGGACGATCACGTCGGCAGTGATCAGCGCCACGCTGGCCAGCGTGAGCGCGCCACCCGCCCACACCGCCGCGCGAGACAGCCCCTCGGCGTGGTGAAGCAGCCGATCAAGCCATGGCGTTCGCTCCGGGGTCGAACGAGGCAGCGCCGCCGCTGCCGAGGGGAGTCCTGCCTTCAGCATGATGGTCTCACTTGGCTGCCACCACGTTGAGCGCACGGCCGATCGTGGTGTTGAAACTCTGGACGCATTCGGCCGAGCAGCGCGCGGCCCACTTCGGCAGCACCGCCTCCATCGTGACCTTGCGCAGCAGTGCGCGGTCGGCGTCGCTGGGCAGCACCAGCACCATCCGGCCCTTGAGCGGGTGCGGGCAGGTCGCGGCACCGGTGTTGCATTCGATGCCTTCACGCGTCTGCTGCTCGGCGGCCTTCCAGATGTCGTCGACCATCGTGGTGATGTGCGTCTGCAGGAAGCTGCGCACCTTCGGGTCCAGCCGGTCCCAGGTCTTGTGGCTGACGGCATGGATCTGCTGGTTCCAGTTGACCGGCAGCGCCAGCAGGTGCGTGCTCACCTCGTACCACTTGGCCGAATAGCCGGACATCGAGCCCGAGATGGCGCAGTCCACGACCCGGTTCTGCAGCGCCGGCACCACTTCGGCAAAGGCGAGCGTGACGGCGTTGCCGCCCAGGGCCTCGACGAACTCGGCCTGGGTCCGGCTGCTGGTTCTCACCTTCTTGCCCCGGATGTCGGCCAGCCCCTTCACCGGCGCATTGCAGAAGAACACCTGGGCCGGGTAGGTGGAGATGCCCAGCAGCTTCACGCGGGAGCCTTCCCCATACAACTTCTCGTACACCGGGTAGAACACATCGGTCACCTGGCGGGCGGTCTTCACGTCGGGTGCCAGGCCCGCCAGGTCGATCGCCTCGTTGATCGGGTTGTCACCGGCGAAGTACGACAGCGTGGCGGTGCCGAACTCGATCACGCCGCTGGACATCAGCCGCAGCAACTCGGGGCCCTTCAGCCCCATCTCGTTGAAGCCGCGCACCTCGGCGGTGACGCGCCCGCCGGACAGCTCGCTGACGGTGCGTGTCCAGAACGGGTGCTCGAAGTCCTTGTACGGCGACAAGGTGCTGGTGCTGCCAACGACCTTCAGCGAGGTCCTGGGCAGCTCCTGGGCCGCGGCGCCGCAAGCGGCAAGGGTCATGGCCAGGGACATGATGGAAGCGGAGAACTTCATGGAAACCTCCTTCAGGGGGCAGTCAGGGATGATGAAAACGACGGTTCGGCAGGCGCGGCCATCAGCGGCAGGAGTTCGCGGACGTCATCGCAGTCCTCCAGGTGTCGCAGCGCATGGCGCAATGCATCGGTCTGGCCGGCACTCAGCGGCGGCTGTGCGCAGGCGCAGCAATGCGCGAACTTCCGGTCCTGGGCCGGTTTGTCCAGGGGACGGTCGGGGTGCCCCAGGATCTGATCGATGTCGGTGGCAAGGCGGCGGCCGTCCTTGAGGAAGACTTCGACGCGTTGCGGCCCGGCGATGGCATTCGGATCGGGGATGGCGTTGTCCACCACGTGGACCCGCCGTGCCAGTGCGAGCCGTGATTCTTCTCGCAGCACAGCCAGATCGAAGTCATGCAGGCCCACACCTCCCGAGTGCAGGGCGGCCGAGACCGCATAGGCCATGCACAGCCGCGCATACCCGGCATCCATGTCGGCCAGGGCCGGGCGCCCCACCAGTCTGACCACAAGCCCGGAGGCATGCACTGCAATACGCTCCACGTCGTTCACGCCAAAGCCATGCTGCCGCTGCAGGTGCAGCACGCCCTCGATGCCGCCATGGGTGGCCCGTCCCGTGGGATAGGGCTTGTGGCTCATGCGTGTGATCTGGAACTCGCGGCCGATGCGATCCGCCACAGCGGCCCAGTCCGCCCGGCCTGCATCGAACAGCGCGAAGTAGCCGAACGGACCTTCGAGGATGTCGCGCGGCCCGGGGAAACCGGCACGTGCCAGCGTGAACGCGGTGACCGCAGCGCGGGCATTGAAGCCCACCTGCATGCCCACGGCAGGCGACCCCTCGACATGGGCCTGCATCGTGCCGCTGAGCTGGCTGAACATCAGCCCCAGCGTGTCGCGCATCGCGTCCTCGTCCAGGCGACCCAGCCGGGCCAGGGCCGCGGCGGCGCCCAGGCCCCCGCACATCGCCGGCCGGAAGAAATGCATCGGTGCGCGCTGGGCCATGCCCACGAAGATGGCCACATCCAGACCCAGCGTCACGGCGTCGATCAGCTCGGCTCCGCTGACGCCCCCGTGCACCTCGGCGTAGCCCAGACACACCGGCAGCAGGCAGGCCATCGCATGGATGACGGCCTGGTCATGAATGCAGTCGAACTCCTGGTTGAAGACCTGGTAGGCGTTGACCAGGGCCGCCGAGGCCCAGGGCAGCAGGTCGCCCGAACCCCAGACACGCGCCACCGGGCCCGAGGCAGGCTCTGCGCCGCCCAGTGCCCTGGCGGCTGCCAGCACCTGTGGCATGCGCGGGTGGCGCGAGCCCGCCAGTCCGACGCCGGCCGCATCGAGGATGAACACCTTGGCCGCGTGCCGCACCGGCTCGGGCAGTGTGCCCGCCGGGCGCTGCAGGTGAACCACCAGCGCGTCGATGGCGTTCATGCGACCTCCCCGGCCCGCCCGGTCTGCCCATCGAGTGCAGGCACCTGGCCGCGGTACCAGGCGGCGATGTCCCGACCGGTGACGAAACGCACCGAGCGCGAGGCCATGAGCTGGTCGAGCATCGCCTCGAAATCGGCAAAGCGATGCGGCACGCCCATCAGGTGCGGATGCAGCCCCAGGGCCAGCACCCGCGGCTGACCGCGCTGCTCGACCTCACGCTCGAACAACGCCAGCGTGCGGCTCACGCGCAACAGCATTTCCGACGAGCCCTGCTTCTCGACGGCGCAGATCACCGAGTCGTTCAGCTCGAGGTTGTAGGGCACGGCCAGCAGCGGCCCGGCGTCGGTGTGCAGCCAGTCCGGCAGATCGTCGATGCACCAGTCGCAGACGTATTCCAGGCCCGCCGCCTTGAGCAGTTCGGGGGTGCGATGCGTCTCGCGCAGCCCGGGCGACAGCCAGCCGGTGGTGGGCTTCCCGGTGAAGGCATGCAGCCGCTCCAGCGCCGCGGCGATCACCTCGGCCTCGTCGTCGGCGCCAGCCGTCAGGCTTTTCTGATGCATGCCATGGCCGATGAACTCCCAGCCGGCGTCGAGCATGGCCTCGGCCGCGCGGGGGTAGGCGTCGATCGCGCTGGCATTGCAGCTCGTCGAGGCCGGAATCCGTCGGTCCTGCAGCGCGCGCAACATGCGCGGCAAGCCGCAGCGCATGCCGTAGTCCACCCATGAGAAGTTGGGGATGTCGGGCAGGCTGTCGCGCCCGTGGGGCGGCGTGAGGATGGTGCGCGGCATCGGCTGGTCGAACGGCCAGTGCTCCACGTTGATCACCACGTGAACCAGGATGGAGGCCCCGTCCAGCGGCGCCAGTCGGGCTCGGTCGTCGCTGTAGCGGTAGGGCACGCGCGGGTTGGTCATGAGGTCTCCTGTGCGGTCGGGTCAGGCGCCGGTGAACACCGGTTCGCGGCGCTCGCGGAAGGCCTGCTGACCCTCCTGGTAGTCGTGGCTGTGAAAACAGGCTTGCACCCAGCGCTGCACCTGGGTGCGTTGCGCCTCGCCGCCCGGGCGGGCGCATGCGCGGATCGCGGCCTTGGCGGCCTTCAAGGTCAGCGGCGCCAGTGCCGCCAGCGCGCTCACCTGGCTTTCCACCGCGGCCGCGAAGGTCGTGTCGTCGAAGCTGTCGTGCACCAGCCCGATGCGACGCGCCTCGACGCCGTCGAAGCTGCGTGCCGTCAGGAACAGGTCCAGCGCGCCGGATGGCCCGATCACGTCCACGATCTGCTGCATGGCTTCGAGCTGATAGCCCAGGCCGAGGCGCGCCGCGGGCATACGAAAGCGTGCCGAGTGCGTCGCATACCGCAGGTCGCAGGCCAGCGCCAGTCCGATCCCGCCGCCCATGCACACGCCCTGGATGCGCGCCAGCGTGGGCTTGTTGCAGTGCATCAGGGCGTGTTGTGCCGCCAGCACGGCGGTGTCGTAGTCGGCCGCTGCGGCACCGGCCGTGCGGTCGGCGCCAAATGCCGAGATGTCAGCACCCGAGACGAATGCCCGCTCACCCTGGCCGGTGAGCACGATGACGCGCACGTCCGGCCGCAAATCGAGGCGTTCGACCTCGTGGCGCAACGCACTCCACATCGGCAGCGACACGGCGTTGTGCTTGCCCGGGTTGCAGACCTGGATCGTCGCCACCGAGCCGCTGGTCGTGACCGTCAGATGCCCGGGACTCATACCACCCCCTCGCTGCGCAGTTGCTCGATGTCGGTGTTGCTGAACGCCAGTTCGCGCAGCAGGTCCTCGGTGTGTTCACCCCAGCGCGGAGCCGGTGCGGCGATGTCGGCAGGCGTGCGTGTCAGTGTGATCGGCTGCGACACCAGGCGCAAGCTGCGGCCCACGCGGGTGTCCACCTGCTGCGCCACCTTCAGGTGGCGGACCTGTGGATCGTCGAACATCTGCGCCACCGTGTAGACCGGCCCGGCCGGCACGCCGGCCCGGTTCAGCCGATCGACCCAGTGCGCCACGGTGTTTGTCGCAAACACCTCGCCGAGCTCGCGATTCAGCCGCGCGCGATGGCGCACACGCAGTTTTTCCGTGCGGTAGTCCGGATCGTCGGCCAGCTCGGGCAGATCCAGCGCCAGGCACAGTCGCCGCCAGTTGCCCTCACCCGAGGCGCCGAGGTTGAAGGCCCCGTCACTCGCCTCGAACAGGCCCATCGGGCTGCTGGTGGGGTGATCGTTTCCGACCTGTACCGGATGCTCGCCTTCGTTGAGAAAGCGGGCCGCCTGGAAGTCCATCATGGCGATCTGGGTGTGCAGCAACGAGGCCTGCACCCACTGGCCCTGCCCCGACCGCTCGCGCTCCAGCAAGGCAATCAGGATGCCGGTTGCCGCATAGATGCCGGTGCTCGAATCGGCCACGGCCAGCCCCGCGCGCACCGGCCCCTGTCCGGGCAGTCCGGTCACCGACATCAGCCCGCCCATGCCCTGGATGATCTGGTCGAACCCGGGGCGCCAGGCATACGGCCCGTCCTGCCCGAACCCCGAGATGCTGGCCAGGATGATGCGCGGGTTGATGCGCCGCAGGCTGTCGTAGTCGACCCCCAGACGCTGCTTCACGTCCGGCCGCCAGTTCTCGACCACCACGTCGGCCGTGGCCACCAGGCGCTCGAAGACACGCAGCGCGCCCGGCTTCTTGAGATTGAGCGTGAGCGAGCGCTTGTTGCGGTTGAGATTCTGGAAATCGCCGCTGTCACGATCTGCAGCAAACATGCCCTCGTTCGGATCCACGCCCGGCGGCGGCTCGACCCGGATCACGTCGGCGCCGAAGTCGGCGAGGATGCGCACGCAGGTCGGGCCGGCGCGCACTCTCGACAGGTCCAGCACACGCAGGTGCGACAGGGCTTGGGACGCGGTGATCTTGCTCATGTGAAGACTCGGTAGGTAGGTGTCACTGGGGCCGTGCGTCGGCCGGCTGCATCAGGTGCGGCATCAGGTGCTGCGCCAGGGCCAGCAGGTGGCCCTCGTCTCCCAGGCGTCCGATCGCCTGCACGCAGACGGGGCGGCCACGGCGGTCGACGCCGATCGGCACCACCACGGCCGGCAGGCCCAGGTAGTTCACGAACGAGAAGTGGTGATGCAGTGCCAGCAGGATGTCCGGGTCATGCTCGGGTTCGCCCGGGGTCACCTGGGACCAGTCGGGCACAGGCACCGGCAGTGCGGGCGTCAACAGAAAGTCCACCTCGTCCAGGGCGGCCGACACGAACGCCTCTCGTTCGGCCTGGCGCTGTGCCATGGCCTGCGCATACCAGGTCGCGGGGACGGCCAGCCCGGGCAACAGGATGGCCTTGGTGGCACCCGACAGGCGCTGGGCCTGCACCTGCAGCCGGGCCAGATGGGTGGCAGCGCTCTCGGCATGCAGCACGGTCTGAGCCAGCGCCGCCCAGCGCGACATCTCCGGCAGAATCCGCCGCGCCTGCGTCCATGACCCTGGCAGCGCGTCGCACAGGCTTTCGAGCACCTGCGCCACGTCGGGGTGCAGTGCGGTGTCATCGAACGCCATGGCCAGGCGCCAGCGACGCGGCGCCTGCAGTGCCGCGTCGATCGCCACGGATCGGTCGGCCGCTGGCGCGCAGCCCGGCGCGGCACGCAAGGCTTCCCACACATGGGCCGCGTCAGAAGGCGAGCGTGCCAGGATGCCGAGGGTGTCGAGCGAAGGCGCCAGGCTGGCCATCCCGACCGGGCTGATGGCCCGGTGCCCTGGCTTCAGGGCAACCAGCCCGCAGGTGGCCGCAGGGATGCGCACCGATCCGGCGGTATCGGTGCCAAGCGAAGCAGCGCAGAGTCCGGCGGCGACCGCGACGGCCGGACCGCTGGACGACCCGCCCACCATGGCGCACGGATCCAGCGGATTGACAGGGCGGCCATGATGAGGGTTGTCGCCCGTTGCGCCACAGCACAACTCCGACAAGGTCAGGGCACCCAGGTAGCTCGCACCTGCCGCACTCAGGCGCGACAAGGCGATCGACTCCTGAGCCACCGGCACGGTCGACCCGGGCGGCAGACCCATCCCCGGGTCACGCCCGCGGAAGCGGAAGACGTCCTTGTGCGCCAGGGCCACGCCATGCAGCAGGCCGGGCCCGCCGACTTCCGGCGATGCGGCATGCACGAGGCACCCCAGCTGCGCGGACCCATGCACGAACTGTGCGAACTGGGCGTCCAGCAACTGCCGGGCGTTCATCGCCCCGGACTGCAGGCCGTCCCGCACCGAACGGATCGAGGGACAAGCCCCGATGGCCGTCATGACAGGCCCCGCACCGGCAGGAAGTGCCCGGCGCTGGCCAACCGGGCCAGCACGTCGGCGATGCGTCGCTGCTGTGCGGCGGTCAGTTCGACGCCTTGCAGGGCCGCGGACTGCCCGACCAGCGGGATCCAGGCGTGGGGAGCGTTCCTACACATCGTCGGCCACCTTTCGTACAATGAAGGTCGTTAACTGCATCCGCAGCGCTTGTATAAATATATTTTTAGGCGCTTGGAGAATAAATAACACCCCGTGTTTACCCTAGGTGAGCCATGAAAGTTGCCGAGCAAGTCCGACAGTGGATCGAACAGGCGATCCGCACCGGGGAGCTCCTCCCCGGTGATTCCATCGACGAAGCTGCCCTGATGGAGCGGTTCCAGGTGTCACGCACCCCGGTGCGTGAAGCGCTGCTGCAGCTGCAGGCGCGCTCGCTGCTGCAGAGCCAGCCGCGTGGCGGCATGCTGGTGGCGCGGATGGACGTGCCGCAGTTGCTGGCGATGTGGGAGCTGCTGGCCGAACTGGAGGGGGTGTGTGCGCGGCTGGCCTGCGAGCGCATGACCCAGGCCGACCTCGACGCGCTGGAGCAGGCCCATGTTGCGGCCGAGCCGTGCGTGGCGGCCGACGACGTCGAAGGCTGGCAGTCGCACAACCGGGCCTTCCACGAGGTCTTGTACAAGGCCTGCGCCAATGCCTTCCTGCGCGAGGAGATCCTGCATCTGCGGGCGCGCACCGGTGCCTATCGGCGCCATGCATTTGCCGCACTGGGCCAGATCCGCCGCTCGTGGCAGCAACACGCCCGCATCATCGATGCGCTCAAGGCCCGCGACGCAGGCCAGGCCTGGGAGCTGATGGTGGCCCACCTCAGCCCGGGCCAGGGCCTGCCGGGGCCGGCAGCGTTCATTGCGTCGCTGCCGAAGCACCTGCTGCTGTGAGCCGCCGGTGCGGCGGCGGTGGGCCCGACGCGCTCAGCGCGACGCCAGCTTCGCCCGCGGCGACGCGAGCAGCACCGGGCGGGGGGCCGTGAAGTCGATCCACGGGTTGTCGTTCAGCGTCGCCGCACCGTCGACGCTCGGGTCCTCATACCGCATCACGAAGGACGAGGGGCCATGCGCATAGGCCACCACCAGACCGTGCGGGGCGTCGAAAAAGCCGCCGTGCGGCACCAGCCCGGGGTAGCTGATGCGCCAGGCCGGCCCGCGCTCGCCGACACGGCCAAAACGCAGCTTGCCCACCACGTCCTGCGGGAACACGAAAAACCAGGTGTAGGGCCCGCCGGAGACGATGGTCATCACCTCGTCGATGCCCACGCCGGCCTCGGAGCTGTTCACATGCAGCCGGCCGAACTTGCGCTGGATGAACGCCGTCGTGGCCGCATCGAGCGCCTGCATGTCGTAGACCTTGGGGTAGGGCGCGACGCCGATCTCCGAGGTCTGCAAGTAGCCGCCGCGCGGCATCTCGGGTGCCCGGCCGGCGCTGACGATCTCCTGCACCAGCGCCATGCGGTCGAGCTTGAAGTGGCCGAGCACGGCCGCCGACTCCTGCGCGCTCAGTGCGCGCTTTCGGGAGGCCGCCAGCACCGGTCGGGCGGCGTCGGGAATCGGGACTTCACTCACCCGCACGCCGATGCGGCGAAGCTGCGCATTCACCGCCTCCAGGCCTACCGAGGGCGGCGAGCCGTCACTGTAGTGCAGGGCGATGCTGCCCTCGCCATCGGGCGCGGCAGCGCGGGCGGTCGAAGCCAGGCCGGCCAGCAGTGCAAAGCCTGCGAGCAGGAACGTCGGAAGGAGCTTGTGTCTCATGGGCAGTCCGGATAAAGGTAGGGAGTGAACATCCAGGGCAAGCGATGCGTTCGGGCATCGCGCACCGCATGGTGGCGAACCGCCGCCTCGAATGAAAACGGATAAATTCGGCCGACCCGATCGAATCCATCGAACGACTTCCCGCCATGCTTCGCCTGACCCTGGACGCGCTGCAGGTGCTCGACGCCATCGCGCGGCGCGGCAGCTTCGCTGCCGCGGCCGAAGAGCTGCACCGCACGACCTCGACCTTGTCCTATACGGTCAAGAAGCTCGAGAGCGACCTGGACGTGCAGTTGTTCGACCGTGGCGGGCACCGCGCCACGCTGACCGATGCCGGCCGGGTGCTGCTCGACGAAGGACGAGCGGTGCTCGATGCCGCACGTGCGGTGGAGCGCCGCGTGCGCAGGCTGGGTGACGGCTGGGAGCCCGAACTCGTGATCTCGGTCAACGAACTGGTGCCACTTGACCCCGTGATGGCCGCCGTGGCCGACTTCTATGCCGCCGGGCACCCCACCCGCATCCGGCTGCACACCGAGGTGCTGGGCGGGGTGTGGGAGTCGCTGCTGGCCGGGCGTGCCGACCTGGCGCTGACCGAGATCGAAGCGCACCGCAGCGCGGAGATCGCTCACCGCCCCCTCGGTGCCGTGGGTTTCGTGTTTGCGGTGGCGCCGGACCATCCGCTGGCCCATGAACCACAACCGCTGACGCTGCCGTCGATCCGCCGCCACCGCGTGGTGGTCGTGGCCGATTCGGCCCGCAGCACCGCACCACGCTCGTCGGGCATCGCCCAGGCTGCCGACGTGCTGACGGTGTCCAGCCTGCAGGCCAAGCTGGCGGCTCAGGTGGCCGGGCTGGGGGTCGGTTTTCTGCCCGAACCCCTGGTGGCCGGACCGCTCGCCCAGGGCCGGCTCGTGGCCTTGTCGGTGGCTGCACCCAAACCCCGCGTGCAGCTGAGCGTGGCCTGGCGAAGCTCGGACAACGGGCTGGCGTTGTCATGGTTCGTCGATCGCCTGCAGGCGATCGGTCTGGAGCGGGCAGGTGGCACCGACCACGGCCGGACGTCCACCGTGTCGGCCCTGTCGACCGCGTCGCGGGCATCGCATGGCGCGCCACCCTGATCAGCGTAGGCGTCGGGGCTGCTGACAGCGCCGCCCTGGGAGTGTGGTGTCCGAGCGCACGAGCGTTGCAGGAGGCTTACCCCGGCATGCCGTCGCCGTGGAACTCCAGCGCTGAGCCATGCAGTGCTCGCAGCAACTCGGCAGGATCGACCGCCTCAGCGAGTGCGAGTGCGCCCGTGCGCCGATACGAGGGCTCCAGCAACCGCAAGGCGGCTTCGATCACGATGGGCGCCGTCACGGCATAGATGTCCTGCCCTCGCACGCTGGCCGTCCTGGTCCTGCCACCCTGCACGAGGCGAACCACCAGTTCGAAACGCTGCTCCGAACGGCCATGATCGTCCGCGGCCGTGGGCGGTGGTGTCGACGCATCGCGAATGTCCTGCAGCGCCGAGCGATTGAGCAACGAACGGATCGTGTCGACCGGCAGGTGATGAGCCAGGGTGATGACTTCGCTGAAGGGCAGCTCGGTCATGGCCTGCCTGCCCAGCGATCCGGAAAACGTCCAGTCCGGCACCTGCGCCGAGGGCACCAGCGGCACGAGCTGCCCATCCGTCACCACCACTCGCGGCACATTGTTGCGCTCGCCAGTCCGGCGGGTTCCCGCCGTGGGCCACCAGCGGTCGAGCGCTATCGCCACGGTGATCTCGTCGATCCTTCCGTCGGTTGCCAGTGTGCTGGCAAGCAGATCGGCCAGGCCGCCATAGAAGGCCGCTGCCGGGATCACCACGCGGCCGGCCGCGCGCGCCGGCGCGTCGAGCTCGGTCAGGCTGGCCTGCGCACTGGCCTGCTCTGCCGTCACGTCGAGGTAGTGAGCGCCGGCCCGCAACGCGGCTCGCGCCACGGGTGCGGCGGTATCGAGAAAGGGGCCCGCGCAATTGATGACCACCGCGCATCCGGCGAAGGCTCGCTCGAGGCTGGCCGGATCGTCGAGCTCCGCGGTGCGCTGCAGCACGGCCGCAGGCATCGTCTCGCCGAGGCGGGCGGCACTGCGTCCGACCGCCACGACCTGCAGCCCGCGACGCTGCAACTCACGAACGACAAACTGCCCGGTATGACCCGTGGCGCCGTACACGGCAAAGCACTTGCTGGTGGTGTTCATGGGAATCCTTTGGTGATACAGACCTGTCTGTGCTTTCAGTATTACAGACAGGTCTGTAGCATGTCAAGCATGCGCACACCGACAACCACTCGCCCTGGGCGAGGCCCCACTCCCGCCGACCGCTCCGGCACGGCATCGAAACGTTCGGCAACGGTCATCGACCGCACCGCAAGCGCGGCCGCGTCCGAGCCGGCGCAGGACGTCCGGACCCGCATCCTCGATACCGCTTCCCGGCTGTTCTATGCGCGCGGCGTGCGCGCCGTCGGCGTCGATCTGGTCGTGCTTGAGGCAGCCGTGGCGAAGACGAGCCTGTATCGCTACTTCCCCACCAAGGACGATCTCATCGTCGCTTTCCTGGAGCGAGAGGATCTGGAGTTCTGGGCGCAGTGGGACAGCGTGGCCCGGCAGTTCCCTGCAGATCCCGCCGGTGAGCTGGATGCACACATGCGCTGGATCGGCGAACGCCTCGCTCGCTCGAACTATCGCGGCTGCCCCCAGATCAACGTGGCCGCCGAGTTTGCCGAGCAGGACCATCCGGCTCGGCAGGTCTCGCAGCGGCACATGCAGGCGCTGCGAGCACGCCTGACGGAAGTCGCCAGGCGGCTGAAAGTCGCCCGGCCCGAGCAGCTCGCCGCACAGCTTGCCGTGTTGATGAACGGTGCCTTCGTCAGTGCGGGCCTGCTCGAAGCCGAGGAAGCCATCGGTGTGCTGCAGGCGGCATTGAAGGCCTTGCTGACCGGTGCGCGAGCGGGCGCTTGAGCGTCACGGCCTCGTGTGCCCTTGATTCGCACTCGGCGTGCCAGGGCCCAGGCCGTGCTGCTGATCGGATCGGCAGCGTTTGTGCCCGACGGCACCCGCACGATCCGCGCCGCCGGCTCGCGGGCGCAGGTCGTCAGGCAGGTCGCCAGGCCACGCCGCATACACCCGTCGCGTGACCGGCTCGGCCATGCGCTGTCGACTCATGCTGCTCAGGATCGGGCCGCAATCGCCTCGACCTCGAACAGCATCTCGGGCATCGCCAGGCGCGACACCCCGATCAGCGTCTGCGTCGGGGGAATGCCGCCACACCCGGCATGAACGGCCTGGGCGATGACCCCCAACCGATCGAAGTCAGGCTCGACCACGTAGGTCCGCAACTGCACCACATGGCGCAGGTCGAGCCCGTGCGCGGCCAGGGCCACGCCCAGGTTGTGAAAGGCCTGGCGCACCTGCGCCGCAAAGTCGGGCGAGACCACACCGCCTTCGGCGTCCGACCCGTACTGCCCGGCGACAAACACCAGGCCGGTGCCTGCCGGAATGCTGGCCGTGTGGCTGTAGCCGAAAGGCACCGGATTGTGAAGACCGGCGGGATTGACGATGGTGTGGGGCATGGTGCGGCTCCTGGCACGTGGATTGGAGCCGCTCAGTCTGCGTGGGGGCTGCTGACAGCGTGGTTGCGGGAGTCTGATGAAGGCGCGAGGTCGCGGTGCCTGCGCCGGGCCCCTCACTTCAATGGCAGCACCCGTGCCAGAAACGCCTGGGTGCGCTGCCAGGCGTCTGCCGTCTCGTCCGGGCGATGCTTGGGTCCGTCGAGGTTGAAGGCGTGGTCGGCCTGGGGATACGCGACCAGTTCCACCGGGACCGACCTGGCGCGCACCGCGGCCTCGAACGCCCGCATCGACTCGATCAGGCAGCAGTTGAAGTACCTGTCCTGCTCGCCGCTGAGCAGCAGCGTCGGCACGGCGACACGCGCCGCTGCGCCGTTCAGGTCCGGCAGGCGCGTGATGCTCGGGTAGTAGGCCACGACACCGGCCACGGCCTCAGACAACGGCGCGGCGTGCACCAGCGCCCCACCGCCGCCCAGGGAAAAGCCGATGACCACCACCTTGCCGGGTGCGGTGCGCGGATTGCCTTGCAGCTCCTCGATGGTCGCCTTCAGGTTGGCCGCCGAGTCCTCGTTCGACCTGGAGCAACTGCCCGAGCTGGCCGCGCAGATCTGCCAGCCGGCGACCAGGGCCACCGAGTAGCCGAGCTTGGCCACATCACGCGCATACCACCGGTAGGCCGCGGTGCCGCTCGCCCCGGAAATGACCACCACGGCCGGACCCGAACCGGACGGGGGAGCCATGTACTCGGCCGCCATCGCGGCGGTGGAATTCACAAGGCACAGCAGCAGCACGGAAACACGTTGCAGGAGGCTCATGAGCAGGCGTTCGGAGTTTGCAGAAACTTTAGCAGGCGCGGTCCAGCGGCCAGGCTGACCGCCGGCCGGCTGTCGCAGTTGCCAGGACGACGCGGCCACCGATCACGCGCGCGCGCCGCCCTTCCCGTCGATCTCCGCCAGGCGCGCCCGCACGAGCTTTCGGATCAGCACCGCCGGCAAGGGTTGATCGGGCGCGAAGCGAATCACCGTGCTCGATGTGTCGAAGGCGGCCAGGTCGTGCCGATGCGTCGTCAGCACCGCGCCGTGCATGATGTAGAGCGACAGATGCGTCTTCGCGGCGCCAAAGCCGACCGCCCGACGGCCTCGATGCCAGAAGAACGGCGCACCGCTGCTGATGCGCTCCTGCAAGGTGGGCTCCACCGAGTGGATCGCATCGCGAACCGCTTCGAGCGCCGACCGCTGGGCCGGTGTCAGGGCGGCGAGGTACTCGTCGGTGGTTGCGGGGCGTGTGGTCACGTCGAGCCTCGGTGAGGGGGTGGTGCGTATTGAACCGCAAACCGTCGCCCTCGACCCATGCTCACGGTGGTCATCGCGCTGTGCCCGTCGCTGCATGCAAGGGCGGGACCGAAGCTGCCTGCCGCGCAAGGCGATGCAGACGCACCGCCACGGTCAGCAGGGTGAGCAGCGCACCGGTGCCAACGATGATCACCGGCGCCAGGTCCGGCGCTGCTGCCTCGGTGAAGAACTTGTGCGGCCCGACGCCGGGGATGAAGGCAAGCGCTGTGAGCACCAGCAGCACAACTGCCCCACGGCGAGCCGCCATGACCTGCAACAGCGTGGCAGTGGCCAGGGCGGTCACCGCGGCAATGTAGGGCCCGCGCGCACCGGGCGGGTGCGGCTCCACGCCCGCCAGCATCGAAGCGAACATGGCCAGGTTGAGCACGATCAGCGTGGCCAGGGCGGCGATGGCAGCGCTGCGCAGCGCGCTTGCGGCCTCCTGGACGGAAGGATTCGGCATGGTCGGACCTCGATGACAGTGAACAGATGTGCGGATCCTGTCACCTTGGCCGGCATGGCGCCTTTACAAATGTTCAGACCGTCTGGCGACGGATGCGCGACAGCGACACGTCGGTCAGGCCAAGGTAGCTCGCGAGCTGGTTCAGTGGCACCCGATCGGCCAGGACCGGCTCACGACGGCAGAAGGCCTCATAGCGACGCCGGCCGTCGAGTGTCAACAGGTCATGCTCGCGCTGGAGCTTGTGGGTGATCAGCCCCTCAAGCATGCGGCTCCTCACAACCTGCCACTGACCATAAGTTTCGAGACAGCGGCGCATCGCGGCGCTGTCTGCACGCCAGACCGTGCCCGCATCGAGCGATGCAATCGCAAACAACGATGCGTCGTTCCACATGGCCGGCGTCAGGGGGCAGAACAAGGCGCCATCGGTGAAGAAGTTCTTGTTGAACTCGCGGCCATCGCGGCGAACGAAGTACAGGCGCAACAACCCCTGCTCCACGAGCAGCGCATCACGCCAGACCTGCCCCTGCGACAGCAGGCCGCCGCTCTTCGCCACGGCGTGGCGATGGAACAGCGCGCCCAGGTCGGCGATCGCGGTTGCCGAGCACTCGGGCAACGCGCGGACAAGCAGCATGCCGACCACGGCGGGAGGGTTGGGTGGATCCGAGGGGTGCATGCTGGCTCGCCGAGTTCAGGAAGACGCCTGTCAGGCGGCAAGCCTACCCGGTTGTCACCGGTTGTGGGGCAGGCGTGACACGCATGCGGCCCTCGAATCGTGGCGCACGACGATACGCCGCCACCGTGTGGTCGTCGTCGCCGGCGCGGGTCGCGGCTCACGCCAGCGCAGCCACCGCATCGACTTCAAACAGCATGCCCGGCAACGCCAGCCGCGACACCCCCAGCAGGGTCTGCGTCGGCGGCACGCCCCCACAGCCGGCATGGACCGCCTGGGCGATGATGCCCAGCCGGTCGAAGTCCGGCTCGACCACATAGGTGCGCAACTGCACCACATGGCGCAGGTCCAGCCCATGCGCGGCCAGGGCCACGGCCAGGTTGTGAAAGGCCTGGCGCACCTGCGCCGCGAAGTCGGGCGAGACCAGGCCGCCTGCGGCGTCCGACCCGTACTGCCCGGCGACAAACACCAGCCCGGTGCCAGCCGGAATGCTGGCGGTGTGGCTGTAGCCGAAGGGCGCTGGGTTGTGCAGACCGGCCGGGTTGACGATGGTGTGCGGCATGAAGCGGCTCCTGATGCGAGTGGTGGAGCCGCTGACTCTGCCTGGGGGCTGCTGACACCGTGGTTGCGGGAGTGTGCGCCCGGGCCTGTTGCGGCAGTGGCACGCGCAGGAGCCATGCCAAGGTGTCGTCAGCCGCGCAGCACCGCCAGTGCGTTGTTCACGGCGCCCACGCCCATCCTCACGTAGGCCTCGGTGGTCACGCCGCCAATGTGCGGACTGAGCGTGATGCGAGGCTCTTGCTGGAACGGATGATCGGGCGTCATCGGTTCGACGGCAAGACTGTCCAGTCCTGCGCTTGCCACCTGGCCGGTTCGCAGTGCGGCCAGCAGTGCCGGCTCGTCGATCAGGCCGCCGCGCGCGGTGTTGACGATGATGACACCTCGCCTGCACGAGGCGAGCGTGTGGGCGTTCAGCATCTTCGTGTTGTCCGGCACGAGCGGACAGTGCAGCGAAATCGCGTCGGACTCCCTCCAGATCACCTCGAGCGCCACGCGCTCGACGCAGGCGGGCACTTCCTGTGCGTGGGGGTCGAACCCGAGCACGCGCATGCCCATGGCATCGGCCATGCGTGCAAAACGCTGGCCGATCGCACCGAGTCCGACCAAGCCCACGGTGCGCCCCGCCAGCTCCACGCTGCGGTGCGTGGACTTGTCCCAGTGGCCGGCGTGCATGCGCTCATTCAGGTGCACGACCGACTTGGCGCAGGCGAGCAGCAGCGCCATTGCGTGCTCGGCCACCGCTGCCGCATTGGCCCCCGGTACCGCAACCACCTGGATGCCACGGTCCGCCGCTGCTGCCTTGTCGATCGTGTCGGTGCCGCTGCCGTGCTTGGCGATGACCCGCAGACTCGGCGCCGCCGCCATGGCGCGCGAGCCGACCTTGCCGTAGCGCACGATGATGGCCACCGGATCGTGCCGCTGGCACAGTGCCGTGATGTCGTCTTCAGTCGGCGCGATGCCGGCGTAGATGACCTCATACTCGCTCAGCAAGGCCAGTGCCTGAGGCGCGAGGTCATTGCCGGTGACGACAAAGACTGGTTTGCGGGCGCTCACAGCGTTTCGCCTTCACGAACGACCCCGGCCGTGCGCAACGCCGCGTCCAGCCACGCCGGACGCAGTGCCTTGCGGCTCCTGATGTCGGCGATGCGCCTGGCCTCCGCCGCGACCTTCTCGGCGGCAAGCGGCAGCATGGCGGCTGCCTTCTCGCGCTCGATCACGGTCACGCCGTCGGCATCACCCACCACCAGATCGCCCGGCTTCACCGTCACGCCGCCGACCGACACGGGGTGATTGAGTCTGCCGGCCACGTTCTTGGTCGGACCATTGGGGTTGAGCCCGGCGGCAAACACCGGCAGACCCAGTTCACGGATGGCCACGCTGTCGCGCACTGCGCCGTCGATGACAACTGCAGCCACCCCCAGCGCAACGGCCTGCTGGCTCATGATCTCTCCGATCAGTGCACTGCCCAGGTCGCCCTTGCCGTCGACGATGATCACGTCCCCCGGCTGCGCCACCGCCAGTGCGGCATGGATCATGAGGTTGTCGCCAGGGCGCACCTCCACTGTCAGCGCGGGGCCGGCGAACCGCATGCCAGGGCCCAGTGGCGCGATCCGGCTGTGCAGCGCGCCTCGCCGCCCGGCCACGTCGGCCAGGATCGACGAAGGAAACCGCGCCGCCTGCTCGACGATGCCGGGATCGACACGTTCGAAGTCGCGGACCACATCGGGCCACTCAGCAGCTTGACTCATCAGGTACTCCTTGGAAACTTGCAGCGGGCCGGGGCTCACCGTCAACGGTGGCAAGGGGCGCGGGAGGCGGTCAGTCGACCCGGGCACCGGACTCCTTGATGATCCTGCCCCAGCGCGGAATGTCGTCCTTGATCACCGCGGCAAACTGCTCCGGTGTGCCGCCGACAGGGTCGGCACCTTCGTCGCTGAGCCGTTTGCGCAGGTCCGGCCGCTGCAGCGCCTTGTTGAACTCTGCGTTGAGCCTGGCGATCACGTCCTTCGGTGTGGCAGCCGGGGCCAGAATCCCGAACCAGCTCACTGCATCGAACCCCGCATAGCCCGACTCGTTGATGGTGGGCACCTCGGGCAGATCGTCCACCCGCGTGGCCGATGTCACCGCGAGCGGCCGCAGCTTCTTGTTGCGGATCTGGCCGATGAGTGTGGGCACGCTGGACATGTACAGCTGCACGTTGCCGCTGATGACGTCGGTCAGCGCCTGGGCCGCGCCCTTGTACGGAATGTGCTGCATCTGGACACCGGCAGCCTTCTGGAACATGACGCTGGTGAGGTGCGCGACCGTGCCGTTGCCCGGTGACGCGAAATTGAGCGTGCCAGGCGAGGCCTTGGCCGCGGTCACCGCATCGTCCAGCGTCTTCAGCGACGTACCCACACCCGTGACCATCACCAGAGGCGCCTTGGCCAGCAGCAACACCGGGGCGAGATCCTTCTGCGAGTCATACGGCATCTTCGCGTAGAGCGTCGGGTTGACCGCAAGGTTGCTCGTCTGGCCGATCACGATCGTGTAGCCATCGGCAGGCGCCTTTGCCACCGAATCGACGCCGAGGTTGCCGCCGGCGCCGGGCTTGTTGTCGATCACGAAGGTCCAGCCGGTGCTCGCAGCGACCTTCTGGCTGGTCTCACGGGCGATGGTGTCAGTACCGCCGCCAGGCGGGAACGGCACCACGATGCGGATCGGCTTGGCCGGCCACGCCTGGGCCAGGGCGCTGCTGCACGAGGCGATGGCAGCCAGCGCGAGAACGAAGCGTGTGGTGAGTCGCATGTTGTCTCCTTCATTCGTTGCCCTGAGCGCCTGCCGAGATGGTGCGCCGGGTCTGGACGCAGTATTGGTGCCGGCCACCGTATAGTCCAATCGATACTTTCTTGTGATTCATCCACGGAGCTTTTGCAATGGACCTGAGAGACCTGCGCTACTTCGAGACGATCGCCGAGCTTCAGCATCTGGGCCGTGCCTGCGCGAAGCTGCACCGCACCCAGCCGGCGCTGACCAGCTGCATCCGTCGCCTGGAGGCCGATTGTGGAGCGGCGCTGTTCGAGAAATCAGGTCGCGGCATCCAGCTGACCGAAGCCGGACGGGTGTTGCAGAAGTGGGCACAGCGCATGCGTTTCGACGTCGATGACGCCCGACGGGAGCTGCGGGCAATCGGTGCCGGACTGGCAGGGCATGTGAGCATCGGCATCGTGCCGACAGCCGCGCAGTTCCTGCTGCCTGCCGTTGCCCGGCAACTGCTGCAGGAGGCGCCTGACGTGACGCTTCGGACCGTCGTTGGCTTGAGGAATGTGCTCGAGCCCCAGCTGCGGGCTGGCGAGCTGGACCTGCTGGTCGGCACCGAGGCTGCCGATGAGCCAGGCTGGATATCCAGGACACTCGCCGAAGACATGATCGTGGTGGCTGCCAGCGAGAAGCATCCCGTCTTCCGGTCGACGGCGACGCTCAAGGACCTGACCCGCTACCCGTGGGCACTGCAGCCACCCGGTGCACCGACGCGCGACTGGCTGGACCACACGTTCGACCGTCGCCGCCTGCCGCGGCCCCGCGTGCAGGTCGAGACGACGATGCTGCTCATGCTGCCGGCGCTGATCGTGCAGACCGGACTGCTGAGTTTCATCTCGCGCCACCATCTGCAGGGTCGCTCACGCTTTGCGGGCTTGAAGGAAGTCCCCGTCAGTGGTGCGACGATGCGGCGCCGGCTGGTGGTCACCTACCGGGACAACGCGTACCTGTCGCCTGCGGCACGCCGGCTGATCGAACTGTTCGAGCAGTCGCACAGCTGAGCGCGCCGGCCGCACCCCGGTGCGGGGTGTGCGGCAGCGGTTCAGAGGCGATGCGAACGTTGTGCCAGCCTGGTGTCGTGGGTGGGAAGTTCGTTGATACATCCAGACGAGAAACAGCCGCTGCGGTCGCTGCGGTGCTCGTGAGGTGTCCAAGCTCGCTGTGCGCCGCGCCTTGGCATCGGCATCGGCATCGGCTGTTTTCGCCAGGATTCGCAAGCGGTTGGTCCCTCGCGACGCGGGTTCAACGAACCTCCCACTCCCTAAGCTAGAACGACGCCGCGTCGATCGCTGCTCTCACTCGCTGCAGTGACATCGCGAGCTGCTCGTGCGGCACCGACCCCAGGGCCAGCCGCAGGGCATGCGGTACGTGACGGGTCGTGGCAAACGGCTCGGCCGTCGACACCGCAATGCCTGCTTGCATGAGCGCCATCGCGACCCGGTCCGCACGGACCTCCTCGGGCAGCGGCAGCCAGACGAAGTAGGACGACGGATGGCGCAGCAAGCGGTGCCCGCGCAGCACGTCGGCGGCGACAGCCTGACGCGACTCGGCATCGCGACGTTTCTCCACTTCCAGCCGGGCCACCGTGCCATCGGCCAGCCAGGCCAGCACCATCGCGGTCATCACGCCCGGCGTGTTCCAGGTGGTCGCGCGGATCGCCCGCTCGATCCGCGGCACCCAAGGCAAAGGCGCGGCCACAAAACCCACCCGCAGACCGGTTGCCACGCTCTTGGAAAACCCCGAGACATACACCGTCGATTCGGGCGCAAGCGCAGCCAGGGGGTCAGGCGGATCCCCAGCAAGAAAGGCGTAGGCCGCGTCCTCGATCAGCAGCAGGCCGTGACGGCTCACCAGCGCCACCAGCTGGCGCCGACGCGACGCGCTCATCACCCAGCCCAGCGGGTTGTGCAGCGTGGGCATCGCATACACGGCACGGACCCGGCGGCGCCGGCAGGCCGATGCCAGCACATCCAGGTCCGGGCCCTGGCCGGCGGCCGGCAGCGGCAGCAGTTCCAGCCGGTGTTGTTCAGCCAGCACCTTGAAGCCGGGGTAGGTCAAGGCATCCACCGCCACCACGTCACCTGGATTCAGGAGCGCCAGGACGGTCGTCGCAAGGCCGTGTTGCGCGCCGTCGACGATCAGCACCTGGTCGCCGCTGACGCTCAGCCCGCGCGTGGCGAGGTGCGCCGCCACCGCGGCGCGTTCGTGGGGCCGGCCGCCGTGCGGCTGGTAGCGCACCAGCGCATCCAGATCCCCCGAGCCTGCCAGCTGGCGCAGCGCCGTGCGAAGCAGCTCGGCCTGCCCAGGGAGCGCCGGATAGTTGAAGTTTAGATCGACCACCCCGGCCGCCGACGCGTGCTGGTCGATGCCCAGTGTGCGCGGCAGCGCCGCCTCACGCACGAAGGTGCCGCGTCCGGTCTCGCCGCTGACCAGCCCCATGGCCTCCAGTTCCGCATAGACCCGCGTGGCCGTGACCAGCGCCAGCCCCTCGGTGGCCGCCAGCTGCCGGTGTGTCGGCAGTCGGGTGCCGGGTGCCAGGTGGCCCTCGCGGATCTGCGCTGCGTATCGGTCGACCAGTTGCTTGTAGCGGGCGCGCGGCATGCGTCGATGTATCCATGACAATGATTTGAGCGTATTGCACCACGCGGGTAGCATGCATGTCACCCATCCGGTCCACCCTCACCTGGAGTCCCCGTGCACATCGCCATCCTCACCTTCGAAGGCTTCAACGAACTCGACTCCCTGGTGGCGCTGGGCATCCTGAACCGCATCAGGCGGCCGGACTGGCGGGTGTCGATCGCGTGCCCCGCCCCGCGCGTGCGCTCGATGAACGGCGTCGTGATCGAGCGCCAATGCACCCTCGAAGACGCCAGCGCCGCCGAGGCCGTCATCGTGGGCAGCGGCATGCAGACCCGCGAAGTCGTTGCCGATGCCGGGCTCATGTCGCAGCTGCGGCTCGATCCGGCACGCCAGCTCATCGGCGCACAGTGTTCAGGCACCCTGGTGCTGGCCCGGCTCGGCCTGCTCGACGGCGTGCCGGCCTGCACCGACCTGACCACCCGGCCCTGGGTGCAGGACGCAGGCGTGGCCGTGGTGGACCAACCCTTCATCGCACGCGGCAACGTCGCCACCGCCGGCGGCTGCCTTGCCTCCCAGTACCTCGCCACCTGGATCATCGCCCGCACCGAAGGCATCGAGGCGGCTGCGAGCGCAATGCACTACGTGGCGCCGGTGGGCGAGAAGGAGGACCATGTGGCGCGTGCGATCGGGAACGTGGAGCCGTACCTGCCGGCGGCGGGTGGGCGGTGAGAGGGAGTGCCGGGCGCAGCCGCATGCCGCCGCATGCCGCCAGATCCGGCGGGCGCCCAGGCTCAGCGCCAGCGGCATGAGCCCACAGCGCTCGGCAATGCGGGCGCTTTGCAAGGGGTTTTGTCGGCCCGGTTCAGCGCGCCGCCCGCAGCAGGCGGGCTCGCTCATCGCGCAGAACGGGCCGGTCGATCGACGCGGCCAGTATCTCGACAAGCCCTGCTGGCACCCCGGCCTGGATGAAGTGCGCCTGCCATCCATCGACCGGCTCACGACGGCAGAAGGCCTCGTATCGACGCCGGCCGTCGAGTGTCGACAGGTCATGCTCTCGCTGGAGCTTGTGCGTGATCAGCCCTTCAAGCATGCGGCCCCTCACAACCTGCCACTGACCATGAATTTCGAGACAGCGGCGCATCGCGGCGCTGTCTGCACGCCAGACCGTGCCCGCATCGAGCGATGCAATCGCAAACAACGATGCGTCGTTCCACATGGCCGGCGTCAGGGGGCAGAACAAGGCGCCATCGGTGAAGAAGTTCTTGTTGAACTCGCGGCCATCGCGGCGAACGAAGTACAGGCGCAACAACCCCTGCTCCACGAGCAGCGCATCACGCCAGACCTGCCCCTGCGACAGCAGGCCGCCGCTCTTCGCCACGGCGTGGCGATGGAACAGCGCGCCCAGGTCGGCGATCGCGGTTGCCGAGCACTCGGGCAACGCGCGGACAAGCAGCATGCCGACCACGGCGGGAGGGTTGGGTGGATCCGAGGGGTGCATGCTGGCTCGCCGAGTTCAGGAAGACGCCTGTCAGGCGGCAAGCCTACCCGGTTGTCACCGGTTGTGGCACCGGCGTGACATGCGTGAAGCGCGTCAATCGTTGCGCACGACAGTCCACCTGCGGCGGGCTGGTGCGACGGGTTCGGCATTCATCGCAATGACCATGGCACTGCCCGCGGCGTCATGGTTTGCCAGAGGTCACGGAATCAACAAGGCTGGCGCCGTCTTGAACATTCGCATGGCATCGATCGCGTGCACTCTTGCCTGCGCCGCGTCGATGCCTGCAAGCGCTTCATGGTGAAGCGCACAGGCCAGATGCACCGCGACGCGAACTTCAAGCGGCTCTTCAGCCTCGCTGCCCAGGTATGGAGACAGAACAGCTCACCGCCGCGAGCGCGCACTTCCTGCGGGTTGCTCTTGAGATTTTCTGGCAGCGTGACGTTGGCGCGACGGTGACCACTGGCTTCTTGCTGGTGATCCGACGGGCGCCTTGCAAGCGGTCTTGTCAGCCCCGTTCAGCGC
>CAMLSD010000050.1 GCA_946482595.1 uncultured Comamonadaceae bacterium | reverse complement strand
CTTGGGGACGCAAGAAAGGGAACTCGGCCGCCGGGCCGAGACCCGGCTCGCCCCGTCAGGGGCGAAACACAGCGCCACCCAACGCAGCGGCGTCACTCCACCGCTCACCCTCTCCCCAACCCTCTCCCGCCAGCGGGAGAGGGAGTGAACCCCCGGCGCGGCGCGGCAAGCTGATTGTGCGCAGCCCGCCGCCCGACGAACACGGCTTGACCGCGAACACTTTGGCTCTCCCCAGGGTTCAGGATGACGCAGCGCAACAGGCCCACCAGACTGCCACACAGGGATTCCCACGGCGGCAGCACCCGGCGGTTCAGCCGGCGGGGACGCCCAACGGACGCGGGTGGCTGTCGCCTGCGCCCTGGTTCGCATCAGAGAGGTGACACATGCCCATCGACCTATCCAAGACCAGCCTGGACGACCTGGTCGCCATCCACAACGAAGTGCTGCGCAACATCGCGGTGCAGACCAAGGCCAAGCTCGACCAGGGCGTGGCCTCGGTGCACGACTCGCACAGCAGCAACCACTCCAACCACAGCAAGGCTGCCGACCTGCAGGCCCAGATCCTGGAACTGCAGACCCAGCTGGCCCAGCGCGTGCGCTCTCAACCCTGACCCCCGACGGTCCGCCCGCGGCCGCTCGGGTGGACCGATCCCTGACAGCGGCATTGCCGGAGCACGCACATGGATCAGCGCATCGCACCCGCCGACAACCACCGGGCGCCCACCGGCGCCGTGGTCCGGCAGGCCATCCTGAAGGTCGTTCAGCAGTGCAACCTGAACTGCACCTACTGCTATGTCTACAACCGCGGCGACGACTCCTGGCAGACGCGCCCGCCGGTGATCTCGGAGCGCGTGCTGCGCCAGTTTGCGTACCGCATCAACGAACACGCGCAGCGGCATGACCTGAACAGCTTCACGATCGAGCTGCACGGCGGCGAGCCACTGCTGCTGGGCAAACGGCGCATGCAGGCACTGGTCGACCTGATGCAGGCCGAGGTGCATGCCACCCGGTTGCGCTTCAGCATGCAGACCAACGGCCTGCTGCTCGACGAGGAATGGGTCGAACTGCTGGCACGCAACGACATCGGCTTCGGCATCAGCCTGGATGGTCCGCCGCAGTTCGCCGACCGCTTCCGCGTGATGCGCAAGGGCGGTGGATCCACCCAGGCCCTGCTCGACATCATCGCGCGGCTGCGGCGCAGCACCCCGCTGTTCGACCGCTTCTTCAGCGGCTGCCTGTGCGTGGTCAACCCCGAGATGGACGGCGGCGAGCTGGTGCAGTGGTTTGCCGACCAGGGTTTCGATGCCTTCGACCTGCTGCTGCCGCAGGGCAATCACATCAACCCGCCCCAGGGATGGACCGGCGTGGCGCCCTACCGACGCTTCCTGCTCAGCGCCTTCGAACGCTGGTATGCGATGGGCCCACGCGCGCCGCAGATCCGCAAGTTCGAGCTGATGATCTCCGGCCTGCTCGGCGGCAAGGTCTACCTCGACGCGCTGGGGGGCGACCTGCGGCTGCTGTGTGTGGTGGAGTCCGACGGCTCGGTCGGTGTGAACGACGTCGCCCGCCTGTGCGGCGGCGAGTACGCGCACGACGTGATCAACCTGTTCGACCATCCGCTGGACGAACATGTGCACCGCTACCGCATCGAGACCCTGCAGCAGGTCTGCGCCCAATGCCGGGCCTGCCCTCACCTGGCCAGTTGCGGCGGCGGCTACCTGCCCCACCGCTTCAACGGCATCCACTTCGACAACACCTCGCTGTACTGCGATGCCTTGTATGCGCTGTCCGAGCGCATGCTGCGCGCGCTGCGCACCGACCTGCCGCCGCAACTGCGGGCCGAACTGGACGCCCCCGCACACGCCACCGACCTGATGGAGGCCACCCCATGAGCCTGAGCACACCCCAGCTGACACCGCCTGTCACCGGCCGGCCCGTGACGCCCTCCGGCGGCTGCCCGGAGCTGCATCGCAAGCCGCGCACCAGCACACCGGCCTGGACCGACAGCTTCAGCCTGCCGACCGACCCCGCCCCCGACGCCCTGTTCGACACCATCGTCTCGGCCTACGACAGCGGCGTGGCGACCTGGCTGCTGAACCAGCATGGCCCGCGCATCGATGCGGCCAGCGACGGACTGACCCGGGACATCCGCCAGGGCCTGGACACCCCGCTGCCCGCGCGCGCCGGATGGGACCACGCCTTCGGACGGGCCCACCTCGCGCTCAAGGAAGGGCAGGTCGACCCGCTGGACGCCGCGGTGCGCATCGGCCTGTGCCTGCTGCACGCCGGGCGCGCGGCCAGCTGGACCGCCCGACTGCCGGCCACGACGCTGCTGATCGGCGAGCTGGCCGTTGAAGGGGTGGTGGCCGTCGACGCCCAGGGCGCGCACAACGGCTGCGCCACCGTGCGGCTGCACCGCAGCGGGCAGCTGCCGATCGAGTGCCGGCGTGAAGCGCCGCAATCCGCGTGGCGCTTCACGTCACCGACCGCACCGGATCACGCGTATGCGCTGCAGCATGTGGGCCATGGCCGCCACGTGCTGCTGCTGACACGCAGCGCCTTGCCGCTGCAGCAGCCTGGGGGTGAGGTGTTCCAGGCCTGCGATCCCGTGGTGTCACTGACGCCGGACATGCTGCGCTCGCTGCACGCCGGCTTCGATGCGCTGCAACGCAATGCGCCGCAGTACCTGCCGTGGGTCGAGCGGGTGCTCAAGGGCCTGGTGGTGTGCCCGCTGCAGGCGCAGTTCCGGCAGGTCAGCGGCAGCTGGGAGGACGTACCCGGCTATGTGCATGTCTCCAGCCCGCACCCCGGCATCGATGTGGCCGAGATCATGGTGCACGAGTCGGCCCACCAGTATTTCTACATGCTGCAGCAGGTGGGGCCGGTGGACGATGCCAGCGACACCACCCTGTACTGGTCACCCCCGATCCGCCGGCACCGCCCGCTCAGCCGCATCCTGATGGCCTATCACGCGCTGGCCAACGTGATGCTGCTGTACGACGGCGTGCGCCGCCAGCCCCACCCCGATGTGGAGGACAGCTTCTACGTGCGTGCCAACCTGCCGGACCTGCGCGCCGCGGTGCAGGCGCTGGACGAACCGCTGCGCGACAACCCGGCCCTGACCGCCCTGGGACGAGGCCTCTACCAGCCGCTGGCCGATCGGCTGGACACGCTGGACACCCTGGACCACTGAGCCCGCCATGGCCCTCGACGACGGACTCGACGCCTGGCGGCCCGACCCGCGCTGCTACCTGCACGATGCCTGCGGCCTGCACGGCATGGGCCATGCGGCCCGGGTCCTGGTCTGGGCCGGCGTGATCGGCCGATACCAACGGGCCAAGGGCCAGCGGGTGGACATCGATGTGGCCCGCCAGGGCGCGGTGCTGCACGACGTGCGCCGCCTCGACGACGGGCGCGACCCTGCCCACGGTCGACGCTGCCGCAGCTGGATCGACAGCGGCGCCTGCCCCAGGTTGCACGACTGGGATCCGGTGCGGCGTGCGCTTGTCGGCTGGTGCTGCGAATGGCATGTGCCGGCCGATGCCGCCGCACCCTCGATGCCACCCGAGCTGGCCTGCCTGAAGGACGCCGATGCACTCGACCGGGTCCGCCTCGGGCCTGGCCACCTGAACGTGCAGCTGCTGCGCACCGAGTCGGCCGCCACGCTGGTCGACGCTGCGGCCTTTCTGTGCCACGCCAGCCAGGCGCATCCCGACTACCGTCACGACCCATGGACTGCGGTGGCCCGGGTGGCGCGCCACATGGGGCTGTGGTCGGCCTCGTGCGAGCCGCAGCCACTGCCCGAACGGCTGCGCCACTACCGCCTGTGACCGTCATGCGTGCGCTGCATGCCGACCTGCGCGCTGACGACCCGGCCCGGGTGCGTGCGATCTGCGCGGCGCTGGTCGGCAGCGGCGGTTGTGTGCTGCACGGCAGCAGCGCCTGGCCCGCCCTGGAGCGGCTGGAGCCGCGCCAAGCCAACGACGCGGCCAAGGCCAGCGGCAACATGCTGGGCCTGTATGCCAGCCGCAATGTCGAGGTGGCCTTGCTGCATGCCGTGCTCAACCGCCCCTACCTGCAGGCCACGCTCGGCTCCTACCGTGTGGCCTACCGGATCGAGGGCACCACCCGCCACCTGCAAGCCAGTGCCGAACTGGCCGCGCTGCTGCGCCGGCGCGAACCCTGCGTGTTGACCGACGGCCATGTCTATGCCTTGCCGATGACGGCGTTTGCCGAGGCGCAAGGCGACGAGTTCGTGGCATTGCAGCCGGTGCGGCCACTGGCCACTTTGCGGGTCGCAGCCCAGCTGGGCGAATGGGTGTTCGACGCGCTGGACAGCTGAAAACACCACATCAATCTTCTCATTTCATAGCCAAAATCAGGCTTGCCTTGCTATGGAGCACGGCCATAAAATCTTCTCGTTGATCATTTCATAATGAGATGCGACCCCGCAAACAGATTGCCCGCGACCAGCTCGCCGTGGTGCTGGCCCGGCGCGGCCCGATGGCGGCCACGGCGCTGGCAGCCGAGTTGGGCGTGAGCGTGCCCACGCTGCACCGCATGTTGGCCGAGGCCCGCGAACAGGTGCTGAGCGCGGGCCGGGCGCGCCGAGCGCGCCATGCCCTGCGTCGACCCTTGCGTGGTGCGCCGGCTGACCTGCCGCTCTACGAGGTCGACCAGGCCGGCCAGGCCCACCCGCTCGGCACCCTGGTGCCCATCCATCCCGAAGGCACCCATCTCGACCTGAGCCCCACTGCCTGGCCGGTGCCCGAAGCATCACGCGACGGCTGGTGGGACGGCCTGCCCTATCCGCTGCACGACATGCGGCCGCAGGGCTACATGGGTCGGCAGTTCGCGCGTTCCCTGCACCGGGACCTGAGCGTGCCCGACCAGCTCGACGAATGGTCGGACGACGACGTCCTGGTGGCCCTGAGCCGCCACGGCCACGACACCAGCGGCAATCTGGTGCTCGGCAATGAATCGGTTGAACGCTGGCTGGCCCACAAGCTGCAGCACGCCGCGCCGCTGGATGACACCGCGCTCGGGCCGGCCTATGCCCGGCTGGCCGAGCAGGCCGTGGCCAGCGGGGTCGCCGGCTCCAGCGCGGCTGGCGAGTTTCCGAAGTTCACGGCCTTGCGCGAGCGTGAGGGCCAGGCCACACCGCACGTGCTGGTGAAGTTCTCGGGGGCCGACAGATCGGCCACCGTGCAGCGCTGGTCGGATCTGCTGGTGGCCGAGCACCTGGCCGTGCAGGGCGCGTCACGCCTGCCGGACACGGCGGTGGCTGCCACCCGCATCGTCATGCATGCGGGCCGCACCTTCCTCGAGATCGAGCGGTTTGACCGGCACGGCCTGCACGGCCGCAGCGCGCTGTGCAGCCTGGGCACGGTGAATGCCGCGCTGGTCGGCGACGGCTCGACCGACTGGACACGGCTGGCGCAACGCCTGATCGGGCTGGGGCTGCTCGAACCGGCACACGCACTCGGCGTCGAACGGCTGTGGTGGTACGGCCGGCTGATCGCCAACACCGACATGCATCCCGGCAACCTGAGCTTTCGCCCCGGCACACCGCTGGTGCCGGCCCCCGTGTACGACATGCTGCCGATGCGCTACGCGCCGCTGCCCGGCGGCGAGGTGCCCGAGCGCGAGTTCTCGCCGCCTGCGCCGCTGCCGCCCCAGCGGGCCGTGTGGCAGACAGCCTGCGCCGCCGCCCTCGCGTTCTGGCATGAAGCTGCCCGCGACAAGCGCATCAGCACGGCGTTCCGGGCCATCTGCCAGTCCAACCATGACCGGCTCGCCGCCCTGGCCGATCAGGTGTGATGCCCTGTGATGCCCTGTGATGCCCGTCAGCGCCCGGCCCTGAACTGGCTGGGGGTGGCACCGGCCGCCTTGCGCATCAGGCGCCGCAGCGCCGTCGCATCACCGTAGCCGACTGCCGCAGCCACCTGCTCGATGCTCATGCGGCTCGATTCGATCAACTGGCGCGCTCGACTCAGCCGCACGCTTTGCACCAGCGCCAGCGGACTTTGCCCGGTGGCCGCACGCACGTGCCGCGCCAGGGTGCGCGGCGACATCGCGAACTCCGCGGCCAGCTGCGCCACACCCGGCGGTGCCGGCAGCGCCGCTTCGATGCGCTGGGTCAGGCGGCGCACCAGCTCATTGCCGCTAGACAGCATGGCCGGCACCACAAACGGGGCCTGCGCCTGGCGCGCGTCGATCAGCAGCACTCGGCCGACGGCATCAGACAAGGCCACGCCGCCTCGGCTGCGCAGCAGGTGCAGCATCAGGTCGGCCTGCGCCAGCGCGGCACCGCCCGTGGCCACCGGGCCGTCACTGCAGACCATGCGGTCAGCCTCGACACGGCAGGTCGGCGCGAGGCGCCGCAGCTCGGGTGCCAGCCACCATGAGGTCGTGGCGCGGCGCCCGGCCAGCACGCCCGCCTGTTGCAGCAGAAACACCGCCGAGCACGATGCCGCCACCGACCCGCCCCGCGCAACATGCCGCCGCAACGCCTCGGCCACGCGCACGGCGTCCGCATCGGCCAGCCTCGCGGCCAGGCGCGCAGGGTGATCCACGCCCAGGCCCGGAATGATCCAGGTGCTGCGCCCATCGGACGGCCGCGCAGCCAGCGCGCGCGTGGGCAGGCACAGCCCGCTGCTCAGCGGCACCGCCCCGCCACCCGGCGCTCGCACCTGCCAGCGGGGCATGGGCAGCTGCAGCCGCGGCGCCAATGCGGCGGCAGCCTTCAGCATGTCCAGCGTCACGGCCACGCTGGAGGCATGCGCACCGGGCAGAACGATCACCGTGAAATCTGGCATGGCAGAAAACGCATGAAACACGTCAGAAGCGACGCTTTCAGTGTAGCGGGCAGCATGCTGCAATGTGTTCACCTCTGCTGCATCGACACCCAACCATGCCTGACCTGACCCACTGCCTTGCCGCACCGGCCGACGCACTCACCGACTTCACCCGCCGCGACATCACGCTGGAGGACAAAACCCGCCGCGTGCTGATCAGCGGCACCGGCCCGGCGGTGATCGTCCTGTCCGAAATGCCCGGCATCAGCCCCGAGGTGGCGCGGTTTGCACGCTGGGTACGCGAGGCCGGGTTCAGTGTGTGGATGCCCTCGCTGTTCGGCCGCGATGGTGCCGTTCCCGATGCCGAAGAGGCCGTGGCCATCTTCAGGCGGGCCTGCGTGAGCGCCGAGTTCCGCGCGCTGTCCGCCCAGGGGCCGGGCGCAAGCCCGGTCACGCACTGGCTGCGCGCCCTGGCCCGCCAGGCCCATGCCGAATGCGGCGGGCCGGGTGTGGGTGCGGTGGGCATGTGTTTCACCGGAAACTTTGCGTTGGCGATGATGCTGGAGCCCGCCGTGCTGGCACCGGTGCTGTGCCAGCCCAGCCTGCCGCTGGACGACCCCGCAGGCATCGAGATGTCAGGGGCCGAACTGGATGCCGTGCGCACGCGCATGCAGCACGACGGTCTGCAGGCGCTGGCCTACCGTTTCGAGGGCGACCGCTTCTGCCGGGCCGAGCGGTTTGCCGCCTACGAGCGGGCCCTGGGCGATCGGTTTGTCGCGCGTGTGCTGCCCGACAGTTCAGCGCGCCGCGATGGCTTGTCACCCTTTTTCGCGCAGGTGGTCGGCGGACCGCACAGTGTGGTCACGGCCCACCTGATCGACGAGGCCGGCCAGCCCACGCGCGCTGCACGCGACGAGATCCTGGCCTTCCTTGCCGATCGGCTCGCGCGCCGCCCCTGATGCTTTCCTGATGTGCGGCGTGGTAGCGTGCGCTGGTGAAGCCTGCATTTGCCATTTCTGCCACACGCTGGTGGCCTGGCGCCGCCGTCTGGGCCTTGGCCTGGGTCCTGATGGCCGCACTGGACGGCCACACCGAACTGGCCAATCTGGCGCTGATCCTGATCCTGGCCGCTGCACTGGCTGCGATGTGGTGGCCGCTGAGCGCGTCGGTGCTGGCTGCGGCCGCCGCGGTCCTCGGCTTCAACGTCGCCTTCGTGCCACCACGGGGCCGGCTCAACGTGGACCTGCATCAGCATGCCTGGCTGCTGGTCACCCTGCTGGCGGTCAGCAGCATCGTGGCCGTGCTGATGGCCCGCCTGCGGCAGCAGGCGGCCTCGGAGCGGCTGCACGCGCTGCGGGCACGCCAGCTCCAGCAGCTGGGTGACGCGCTGCGCGACGCCGACGACCCCTGGACCTGCGCGCCGCATCTCCAGGCCCAGCTCGAAGCGCTCACGGGGCAGGCCGCCAGCCTGTGGATCGGCCCCGACACGGCCGACGCCCGGACACTGGGCGCCCTCAGCGCCGACGAACGGGCCGGGCTGGGTCTGGCATGGTCGCTGGGACAGGCGATGGGACCGGGCACCGGCCGCCATGAGGAGCAGCCGGCGTGGTACCTGCCCATGCGCGGACGAAACGCTCGCCACGGTGCTGCGCTGCTGCGGCTCGGCGACCTGCCGCCTGACGCGCATACGGTGCGCCAGCACGCCCAGGCCTTGTGTGACCAGATGGGCCTGGCCATCGAGCGCAACCTCGCTGCACGCGCCGCGGCCGATGCACGGGCCGATGCCGACGCCCACAAGCTGCGCCACACGCTGCTGGCCGCGGTGGCGCACGACTACCGCACGCCGCTGGCGACCATCATGGGCGCGGCCTCCTCGCTGCATGACCAGGACGCCCGCCTGTCGCCGCAGCAACGCCAGCGGCTTTGCGCCACCATCCTCGACGAGGCTGAACAACTGGCGCGCCTGACGGCCAACGCCCTGCAGCTGGCACGCCTGGACACGCCCGGCCTGGACCTGCAGCTGGACTGGGAGTCGGCCGAGGAACTGGTCGGCACCGTCATGCGGCGCGTACGCCAGCGCGATCCCGGCCGGCGCATCAGGGCCCGGGTCGCTGCGGACCTGCCGCTGCTGAGGTGCGATGCCGTGCTGCTCGTGCAACTGCTCGAGAACCTGGTCGACAACGCCCTGAAGTACGGCGGCGACACCCCCGTCGAACTGGTCGTGCGCGCCCGGCCCGGACAGCTGTTGCTTGCCGTGCGTGATCGAGGCCCAGGCGTGCCGCTGCCCTGGCGCGAGAAGATCTTCGACGTGTTCCAGCGCGGTGATGCCGCGCCCGATGCGCCCCCGAGTCGCGGCGCTGGCGTCGGTCTGGCCGTGTGCCGGGCCATCGCGCGCGCCCACGGCGGTGAGCTCAGGCTGCGCATGCGCGGCCACGGTGGCGCCAGCTTCGAATGCCTGCTACCCGTCGAGTCGGTGCCGGACGCCCACCCCCCAGGTGGAGAGGCCCGACTAGGTACGGCGCCGGGCGCAGATCCGCATCGAGGTCCATGAACGTCCTGCTCGTCGAAGACGATCGCGAACTGCGCGGCACCTTGCGCGAGGCACTGCGTGTCGAGGGGTATGAGGTGCAGGCCTGCGCCAGCCTGGCCGATGCCTCGGCCGTGCTGGCGCAGGCCATGGCTGCCGGGCGGAGTTTCGATCTGGTCCTGCTCGACCTGGGCCTGCCCGACGGCGAAGGCGCCAGCTTGCTGGCATCGTTGCGCCGCCTGCGCAGCAGCACGGTGACCACGCCGGTCATCGTGATCTCCGCGCGGCATGCCGAGCAGCCCAAGATTGCACTGCTTGACGCCGGCGCCGACGACTACCTGGTCAAGCCCTTCAGCCTCGGTGAACTGCTGGCGCGCATGCGGGTGGCGCTGCGGCATCGCGGCACGGCCGTGCAGCCGGCGCTCACGCGGTACGAGCACGGGTCGCTGTGCGTGGACCTGCCCGCTCATCGCGTGACGCTGGACGGGCGGGACATCCATCTCACGCCTACCGAGTTCAAGCTGCTGGCACGGCTGGTGCGCCAGGCCGGGCAGGTGGTGACCCACCGCCAGCTTCTGACGGACGTGTGGGGTGCCGAGTTCACAGGGCACACGCACTATCTGCGGCTCTACATGGGCCAGCTGCGCGCCAAGCTGGAGGCCGAGCCGGCCTGCCCGCAACGGCTGCTGACCGAGCCCGGCGTGGGCTACCGCCTTGTCGAACCGACGCCCTGACGCACCGCTGACGCGGCTCCATATGCGTTCCTGATGCCCGAAGCGGCACGCTGGCGGTGTCTTCACGAACGAGATTCACATGACCCGCGCAGTGCCCGCTCCCTCTGCCCATCCGATGCCGCAGCCCAACACCGCCCCGGGCGCCGCCCACACCCCCCGACGCCAGGGCACGGCCGCCCTCACGCTGGGTGCCGTCGGGGTGGTCTACGGCGACATTGGCACCAGCCCGCTCTATACGGTGAAGGAGGTGTTTGCCCCGACCACCGGCGTGCCGCTGGACGCCACACACCTGATCGGCGCAGTGTCGGTGATCTTCTGGGCCTTGATGCTGGTCGTCACACTGAAGTATGTGATCCTGATGCTGCGCGCCGACAACCGCGGCGAAGGGGGTGGCCTGGCGCTGACGGCGCTGGCCGCGCAGGCGGTCGGTGCCCGGCCGGCCCTGCGGCGCGGCCTGCTGTTGCTGGGTGTATTCGGTGCCACGCTGTTCTACGGCGACAGCGTGATCACCCCGGCCATCTCGGTGCTCGGCGCAATGGAAGGCCTGGAGGTCATGGCCCCCGCCCTCAAGCCCTGGGTCGTGCCGATCACGGTGGCCATCGTCGTGGGCCTGTTCATGGTGCAGCGGCTGGGCACGGGGGTGGTGGGACGATGCTTCGGGCCGATCATCGTGTTGTGGTTCGTCACGCTGGGCGGGATCGGTGTCGTGCACATCCTGCGTGAGCCGGCCATCCTGAGCGCGCTGAACCCGCTGCATGCGTGGCAGTTCCTGTCGGATCGCGGATGGCAGGTGTTCGCTGCCGTGGGTGCGATCGTGCTGGCCCTCACCGGCGCCGAGGCCTTGTACGCGGACATGGGCCACTTCGGGCGCCGGCCGATCCGGCTGGCCTGGACCGGCCTGGTGCTGCCCGGGCTGGCGCTGAACTACATGGGACAGGGCGCGCTGCTGATGCGCGATCCGGCCGCCATCGAGAATCCGTTCTACCGGCTCTTCCCCGAGGCCTGGGTGCTGCCCGCGCTGGTGCTGGCCACGCTGGCGGCCATCATCGCCTCGCAGGCCGTCATCTCCGGGGCCTACTCGATGACCAAGCAGGCCATGCAGCTGGGCTTCCTGCCACGCCTGAGCGTGCGCTACACCTCGGCCCGCGAGCAGGGCCAGATCTACCTGCCCGCCGTGAACTGGGCGCTGCTGGCCGGGGTGGTGGTGGCCGTGCTGTTCTTCGGCAGTTCGTCCGCGCTGGCCGGCGCCTACGGCATTGCCGTCACGCTGACCATGATGATCACCACGGTGCTGACCTACTTTGTGGTTCGCGAGGGTTGGCGCCTGCCGGCGCCGCTGGCGATCGGCGCCACCGTGTTCTTCCTGGTGATCGATGCCCTGCTGGTGGCCGGGTGTGCGATGAAATTCTTCGACGGTGGCTGGTTCCCGCTTGCGCTGGGCGGACTGCTCTTCGGGTTGATGAGCACCTGGTCACGCGGACGCGAACGACTGCTGGCGGGCATACGCCGCGACGGCATCGATCTGCAGACCTTCGTCGACACGCTGGATCCACGCACTGTGAACCGTGCTCAGCGCACCGCCGTCTACCCGGTCGCCGATCCGGCCACCGTGCCGCATGCCTTGCTGCACAACCTGAAGCACAACCAGGTGCTGCACGAACACAACGTCATCCTGACGGTGTCGTTCCGCGAGATCCCGTGGGTGCCGATGCACGAGCGTGTGCAGGTGGATGCGCTGGGCCACGGCTTCTGGCGTGTCGGCCTGAACTTCGGCTTCATGCAGACCCCCGACGTGCCCCAGGCACTGGCACTCGCCGAATCACAAGGCCTGCGCATCCCGGCGTTCGAGACCAGCTACTTCCTCAGCCGCGAGACCGTCGTGCCCACAGCCAGTGGCGGGTTCGCCGGCTGGCGCGACCGGCTGTTTGCCGCGATGAGCCGCAACGCCGGCAGTGTGGCGGACTTCTTCCGCCTGCCTGGCAATGCGGTGGTCGAACTGGGCGCGCGTGTGCAGATCTGAGGCCCCCCGCACTGGCGCTTCGCGTCAGCCCAGCCGCACGGCCGCGCCGTTGCGGCTGAAGACGACACACTGGCCGATCTGCCCGAGCTTGATCGACTCGACCAACCGATCCAGGGCCGTCGTGACGGCCGCGTCGGCCTGGGCACCGGTGCCGGGGTCGTGCATGGTCGAGGCAAAGACCATGTCCCAGTCCAGGCCCATGGCCGCGGCCTCGTCAGCCAGCGCCTGAAAGCTGTCCAGCTCGGCGGCCGCCTTGTCGACACAGGCACGCGGCACCAGCGCACCGCCCTGGCCTTGCGCAAACGCCTTTGCCTGCTCGGGGGTGGCATCGGCCGGGAGTTCAGCCTGGGTGAAGACCAGCAGCAGACGCTGCGCAGTGGATTGCCCGCGTGCAGCCTGCAGCAGGTCGTCGAAGGTGGTGAGGTTCATGGCTCGAGCCGCCGTGGTGAGTGGTATGCGGCCGATGTTAAGCCGCCCGGGTCGCCAACTCCGCGCACGCTTCATGCACACTGTCAAACCATGAGCGATTCTTCCGACTTCGAACAGGCCCGTGGGCATTTCATTGCCGGCCTCGGTCACCTGGACGCCGGTCGCCTGGCGCAAGCCGAACGCAGCTTCATGGCCTCGCTGGAGCACCTGCCCGGACGGGTGTCGACCCTGGTGAACCTGGCCGCGGTGCGCCTGCGGCTGTCGCGCCCGGCCGAGGCCCTGCAGGCGGCCGACGAGGTCCTGGCCCAGGCGCCCGACGAGCGCGACGGCTGGCTGCACCGCAGCACCGCGCTGGCGCAGCTCGGGCGCACACAGGATGCCCTGGCGGCTTACGACCGCCTGCTGCAGATCGACCCCTCGCTGGCGCAGGCCTGGGTCGACCGCGGCAGCCTGCTGCGCGAGATGCACCAGCTCGACGAGGCCGCCGGCTGCTTCAGGCGTGCGATCGAGCTCGGTGCCGACAACGAACTCACCCGCTACTACCTGGCCTCGGTCAGCCCCACGCCGGCACCACCGACGGCACCACGCGCCTATGTCGAAACCCTGTTCGACAGCTACGCCGACGACTTCGACCAGCACCTGGTCGACACGCTGGGCTACCAGGCCCACCGTGTGCTGGCCGAACCCCTGCCTCGGTTGCTGAAGGGTGTTGTCCCCCGTGCGATCGACCTGGGTTGCGGCACCGGGCTGTGCGGAGCGCTGCTGCGGCCCCTGACGCGCAACCTCACTGGCGTCGACCTCTCGGCTGCGATGCTCGACAAGGCCGCGGCGCTGGGCGTGTACGACCAGCTCGTGCAGGCCGACCTGGTGGACCACCTGCTGCAGCATGAACGCGCCGGTGCCGCACCGCTCGACCTGGTGGTGGCCACCGACGTGTTCATCTACGTGGGAGCGCTCGAGTCGGTGTTTGCCGCGGTGCGCCCGGTCCTGGCACCCGCCGGCCTGTTCTGCTTCTCGGTGGAGCTGGCGCCGCACGGGCCTGCCGACGGCCCACGCGACGTCGTGCTGCAGCCCAGCCTGCGCTATGCGCATGGTCTGCCCTATCTGCTGCGCCTGGCCCGAGAGCACGGCCTGACGGTGGTGCACCAGGCGCGCCAGCCCGTGCGACGCGACCAGCACGAAGCCATCGACGGGCTGTTCGTCTACCTCACCGCGAGCTGAGGCGACGTCAGGCAGCTTCGCTCATGAGCACCCGCACGGCGTCCCAGGCCTGGGCCCGCAGCCGCTCCAGGTCCAGCCCCGGGATCGCATCGTCCTCGACCACGACCTCACCGCCGCACAGCAGCCATTTCACGCGCGGTCGCCCGCCGGCCACCACGGGGCCGATAGCCGGATCGTGCAGGCCGAAGTAGCGGGGATCGTCCAGCCGGTACACCGCGATGTCGGCAGCCTGGCCGACCTGCAACGACCCCACCCCGTCGTAGCCCAGGACGCGTGCGCCACCGGCCGTGCCCCAGTGGATCACCTGTTCGGCGGTGACCGCATCGGCCCCGGCCTCGCCCTGCCCCTCGGGGCGCGGTCGGGTGGCGGCCCCCGCATGGGCACGGTGCATGAGCCAGCAGAAATGCACCTCGCTGATCATGTCGGCCGCCTCATTGGACGCTGCCCCGTCCACTCCGATCGACACCGCAGCGCCCAGTCGGTCCAGCCGCGGTGCCGGCGCCACGCCATCGGCCAGGCGGGCGTTGCTCTGCGGGCAATGGGCCATGCCGGTGGCGCTGTCGCCCAGCAGCTTCATCTCGCCCTCGGTGAGGTGCACCAGGTGGGCCAGCGAGACGTCTGGTCCCAGCCATTCGTGCTCGGCCAGGAACTCGATCGGCAGGCAGCCGTGCACCTCGCGGCAGTACTCCATGTAGGCCACCGATTCGGACATGTGCGAGTGCAGCCCGATGCCCATCTGTCGTGCCGCACGGGCCAGCAGCCTGAGCTGGGCCGCCTCGACCGAAACATGCACCGAGGTCGGCGCCAGCACCACCTTCGTTCGCGCATGGCGCCCGCGCTGGTGAAAGCGCGTGACGGTGTTCTCGACATCGGCCAGCAGGCCGTCCAGCGTCTCGGGTGGCACGTAGTTGCGGTCATTGGCCTCGAGCTGGCGCGTGCGTGTGGCGCCACCGCGCAACAGCGCAAAACGCAGCCCCAGCGCCTCGGCTTCCTCGAACAGGGCGCTGGACATGTCGTAGCCCAGGTCTGGCCGATAGAGGTAGTGGTGGTCGGCCACCGTCGTGCAGCCCGAGCGCAGCAGCTCGACCAGCCCGATGCGTGCGGCCAGCCGCAGGCGGCCCTCGTCGAAGAAGCGCCGGTAGGTGAAGGGCACGCTCTGCAGCCAGGGCGACAGCGTCTGGTCGATGCCGGCCGGCACACCCTTGAGCAGCGACTGGAACAGGTGGTGATGGGTGTTGACCCAACCGGGGTAGACCACGCAGTCGGTGGCATCGAGCACACGTTCGCCCGGCAGTGCTGCCAGGCCGCGTCCCATGGCGGTGATCATGCCGTGCTCGATGCGCAGGTCGGTTGCGCCGGTGCGCGCGTCCTGCCCGCGCAGGCCGGTCATGACGGCATGCGCGTGGCGGATCAGAAAGCTTGAATTCATGGCGTCGAAGGTGTCTTGAAGGTCAGGCGTCGGGTGGTGTGCCGCGTTCAGGCGTGCTGCCCTGCCAGCGCCGCACGCAGCCCGCATCGAGGTCGAACAGGTCGAGCACCCGGCCGACGGTGTGGTCGATCATCTCGTCCAGGTCGGCCGGCCGGGAATAGAACGCCGGCACCGGCGGCGCAATGATGGCGCCCATTTCGGTGGCGGCCACCATGTTGCGCAGGTGGGACAGGGCCAGGGGTGTCTCCCGCGCCATCAGCACGAGGCGTTTGCGCTCCTTGAGCACCACGTCGGCTGCACGGGTGAGCAGGCTGGTGGCATTTCCCGTGGCGATCTCGCCGAGCGTGCGCATCGAGCAGGGGGCCACCACCATGCCCAGGGTGCGAAACGAGCCGCTGGAAATGCAGGCGGCCATGTCGTCGGCCCGGTGATGCACGTCGGCCAGGTCCAGCACGTCGCGCAGCTTGTAGTCGGTTTCGTAGGCCATGGTGACGAGCGCGGTGCGCGACATCACCAGATGGCTTTCGACCTCCAGGCGGCGCAGCATCTGCAGCAGGCGCACCCCGTAGACGAAGCCCGAGGCGCCGCTGATGCCAACGACAAGTCGGGGCCGTGCGGGCAAGGTGGCGGGGGTGCGTTGCATGAGATGGGCCTCCTGGCGTCACTTGCGGGGCAGCATGCCCTCGATACCCTGGACCAGGAAGTTCATCGTGGCCAGTTCAGTCGGTGTCATGGACTTGCCGGCAGGCACCCGCTCGCGGCCGTCCTGGTCGACGATCGGGCCTGCCAGCGGGTCGAGCCGGCCTTCGGCGATGTCCCGCTCGAGCGCGGCGACACGCTCACGCACGGAGGCCGGAATGGCCGTGTTCAGCGGTTGCATCCGGATCATGCCCTCGCGCAGGCCGCCGACCACCGTCTCGGGCTTCCAGCGCCCGGCCAGCACGTCCTCCACGACCTTCACGTAGAAGCTGCCCCAGTTCTGCACCACCGAGGTGAGGTTGGTCTTGGGGCCGAAGCGCGACATGTCCGAGTAGTAGCCCAGCGTGAAGATCCCCTTCTCCTCGCCGGTGGTCACGATGGCCACGCCCGAGGTGGCATAGGCCAGCACGTCCACGCCCAGCTTGAGCAGCGCATTGGCGGCGTCGCGCTCCTTGCCCGGGTCGTACCAGGCGTTCACCCAGATCAGCTTGACCTGCGCCTTGGGGTTGACGCTGCGCAGCCCCTGGGTGAACGCGTTGATGCCCTGCAGTACCTCCGGGATCGGGAAGGCGCCGACATAGCCGACCGACCCTCCCTTGCTCATGTGGCCGGCGATCACGCCCTGCAGGTAGCGGCCCTCGTAGTAGCGGGCGTTGTAGACGCCCACGTTGGCCGCCGTCTTGTAGCCGGTGCCGTTCATGAAGATCACCTGAGGCGCGGTGCGGGCCACCTTCAGCGTGGGCTCCATGAAGCCGAAGGACGGCGTGAAGACCAGCTTGCAGCCTTCCTGCACGAAGTTGCGGATCACACGCTCGGCGTCCGGCCCCTCGGCCACGTTCTCGACGTACTTGGTGGCCACGCGCGGGCCCAGGGCCGCGGCCAGTTCACGCCGGGCCAGCTCGTGCTGGTAGGTCCAGCCGCTTTCACCGATCGGGTTGGAGTAGAGGAAACAGGTCTTCAGCGGTTCGTCGGCACGCGCCGCGCCGACCAGGCCCAGGCCGGTGAGCAGCAGCGGCGTGCACAGGCGTCGCAAGGAGGATGAGAGGGTGCGCATTGGGGTGAGTCTCCGTCTTGTGGTGGTTGGGATGGAAAGGCATGCTCAGGCGTCCGGCCGGAAGGACTGGCCGAGCGACACGGGCGAGTTCAGCCGGATCGTGGTGAGGTTGCGAGAGATCATCACGAGCACGACGATGGTGGCCAGGTAGGGCAGCGAGGACAGCAGTTGCGCCGGCACCTCGATCTGCAGCCCGGACCCCTGGACGAACAGCTGGGACACCATCACCCCGCCAAACAGGTAGGCACCCAGCACCACCCGCAGCGGACGCCAGGTGGCAAAAACGACCAGCGCCAGCGCGATCCAGCCTCGTCCGGCCACCATGCCTTCGGCCCACAGCGGGGTGTAGTACACCGACAGGAAGGCGCCCCCCACCCCGGCCATCGCGCCACCAAAGGCCGTGGCCGCATAGCGGATGGCGATGACACGGTAGCCGACGGCATGGGCCGACGAGGGCGACTCGCCGATCGCACGCAGCACCAGCCCGGCACGGCTGTGATGGAGGAACCACACCACCGCCGCCACCAGCAGCCACGACCCATACACGAGCGACTGATGGTTGAAGAACGCCTGACCGATGAACGGGATGTCCGACAGCACCGGAATGGCGATCGCCGGCACGGTGTCCAGCGGCGCCGATTCATAGGGCTTGCCCACGAAGGCCGACAGCCCCACGCCGAAGATCGCCAGGGCCAGGCCCGAGGCCACCTGGTTGGCCATCAGCGACAGCGTGAGCCACGCGAACAGCAGCGACATCGCTGTGCCTGCCGCCAGGCCAGCGAGCACGGCCACCATCGGACTGGCACCACCGTGCGCCACGGCAAAGGCCGTCACGGCGCCCATGGCCATCATGCCTTCGGCGCCCAGGTTGAGCACACCGGCGCGTTCGGTGACCAGCTCACCGATGGCCACGATGATGAGCGGCGTGCCAGCCACCAGCGTGGCGGCCACGATCGAGGCAATCAGTTGCGGGTCCATGCGAACCTCCCTGTCAGGGGCAGTTGAAGACGGATGCGATAGCCGACGAAGAGATCGGCCGCGAGCAGGAAGAACAGCAGCAGGCCCTGGAAGACCTTGGAGATCGACGACGGCAGGTGCAGGTACTGCTGGGCCTGCTCGCCCCCCAGGAACAGCAGCGCCATCAGCAGGCTGGCCAGCCCGATGCCCACCGGATGCAGGCGCCCGACAAAGGCCACGATGATGGCGGCGAAGCCATAGTGCGCCGACACGTGGCTGGTGAGCTGACCCACGGGCCCGGCCACCTCGGCCATGCCGGCCAGGCCCGCCATCGCACCGCCCGCCAGCAGCCCGACCCAGACCGCGCGCTGCGCCGAGAAGCCGGCATAGCGCGCCGCATCCTCGGCCTGCCCGGCCACCTGCAGCTGAAAGCCCATGAAGCTGCGCTGCAGGAAGACATAACCCGCCACGAGCGCGGCCAGCGCCAGCAGGAAACCAGCATGCAGGCGCGTCCCCGGCACAAGGATGGGCAGCAGCGCCGATTCGGCAAACAGCTTCGTCTGCGGGAAGTTGAAGCCGTCGGGGTCCTTCCAGGGCTCGTGGACCAGCCAGGAGGCCAGCAACTGAGCGACGTAGACCAGCATCAGCGACACCAGGATCTCGTTGGTGCGAAACCGCGTGCGCAGCCAGGCCGGCACCGCCGCCCACAGCCCGCCGCCTGCCGCGCCAGCCAGCGCCATCAGCGGCAGCATGACCCAGGTGGGCAGGCCGGGTGGTGCGTACAAGGCCACGCCGGTCGCAAAGATCGCACCGAGGATGAACTGCCCCTCGGCCCCGATGTTCCACACGCTGGCACGAAAGCCCACCGCCAGGCCCACACCGATCAGCATCAGCGGCGTGGCCTTGAGCAGCAGTTCGCTCACGCCATACAGATCGCCCAGGGGCTGGATGAAGTAGACCTTGAAGCCGACGACCGGGTCCTTGCCCAGTGCCGCAAACACCACCAGACCACCGAGCAGCGTGAGTGCCACGGCCAGCAACGGCGACAAGTAGCGCATGTGCCGTGAGGCCTGCGCGCGGGGTTCGAGCCTAAGCCACATGGCGTGCCTCCGCAGTCGGTGCAAGCAGCGCTTCCGCAGGCGGCAGAGTCTGCGGCCACATGCCGCTCATCCACAGGCCCACGGTCTCGACGTTGGTCTGTGCGGTGGGCACTGCCGGCGACAGCCGCCCCTGCGCGATCACGGCGATGCGGTCGCACACCTCGAACAGTTCATCGAGTTCTTCAGACACCACCAGCACGGCGGTGCCCTGGTTGCGCAGGTCGACCAGCGCCTGGCGGATGAACGCTGCGGCGCCCACGTCCACCCCCCAGGTGGGCTGCGCTGCAACGAGCACCTGGGGCGCCTGCAGGATCTCGCGCCCTATCAGGAACTTCTGCAGGTTGCCCCCCGACAGCGACCGCGCCGGGGCGTCGGCGCCACTGCATCGCACCTTGAAGCGTTCGATGCAGGCCTGCGCAAAACTGCGCACCTTGTCACGTCGCACCAGCCCGCGCCGGACCATGCCCTGGCGATGTGCGGTGAGCAGCGCGTTGTCGACCAGGCTCATCGCGGGCACTGCGCCGCGGCCGAGCCGGTCCTCGGGGACAAACCCCAGGCCCAGGCGCCGGCGCTCGCCACTGCGCAGGCGACCGACCGGGCGACCACAGACCTGGACCGACTCGGCCTGCAGCACCGGGCTTTCGCCGGACAGCGCAGCCAGCAGCTCCTGCTGCCCGTTGCCGGAGACGCCGGCAATGCCGACGATCTCGCCAGCGCGCACCTCCAGGTCGATCTCGTTCAGGTCCACTCCGAACGGTTCAGGCGAACGGCGCGACAGCGACTGCACGGCCAGGCGCACCTCGCCGGGAGCGGAGGTGGCGCCGCGTTCGCAGGCGTGCAGCTCCTTGCCGATCATCATGCGGGCCATGGAGGCGGGCGTTTCCTCGGCCGGCCGGCAGCGCCCCGTCACGCGCCCCGCACGCAGCACCGTGGCCACGTGGCACAGTTCCTGGATCTCGTCGAGCTTGTGGCTGATGTAGAGGATGCTGCAGCCCTCGTCCGAGAGCTGGCGCAAGGTCTCGAACAACTTGCGCACGGCCTGTGGCGTGAGCACCGAGGTGGGCTCGTCCATGATCAGCAGCCGCGGGTTCTGCAGCAGGCAGCGGATGATCTCCACGCGCTGGCGTTCGCCCACCGACAGGGCATGAACCAGCCGGCGCGGGTCCACTGGCAGGCCGTAGCGGCGGCCCACGGCGTCGATGCGCGAGGAAAGGTCTTCGAGGTCGGGGCGTCCCGGCAGCGCCAGTGCCACGTTCTCGACCACGGTGAGGGTCTCGAACAGCGCAAAGTGCTGGAACACCATGCCGATGCCCAGCGCGCGCGCCTGTGCCGGGCTGGCGATGGCAACGGGTTCCCCGCGCCACAGGATCTGTCCGGCGGTGGGTTGCGTCACCCCGTAGATCATCTTCATCAGCGTGGACTTGCCCGCGCCGTTTTCGCCCAGGATCGCGTGGATCTCGCCGCGCCTGACGCTGAGGTCGATGCCGTCGTTGGCCACCACCGAGGCGTAGACCTTGCGGATGCCGCGCAGCTCCAGCTGCGGCATGTGGGCCGGTGTCGATATGTCGTTCAAGGCTTGTCTCCTGCCTGAGTTGCCGGGCAGGCCGGTCTGCTGCCGGCCTCCTGCCCATCGGGGCGGGCCCGTGTGACGGACCCGCAGGTGTGTGGATCAAGCTGTGCAGAGCTCGCGCAGGCACGCCTGCAGCCCCTGGCGCAGGCGTTCGCGCTCCAGGCGGCGACCGATGAACACCAGCTTGCTTGACGGCGCCTGAGCGCCCCAGGCCTCGGCGGGCCGCAGGTCGATCAGGCGGTGCACACCCTGGAGCACATGCCTGCGGTCATCACCTTCGATGGCCACGATGCCCTTGAGCCGGAACAGGTCGTCCCCCTGACGCCCGGCGAGCTGGGTCAGGTAGTCGATCAGCGCGTCGGCATCGAAAGCCGCCTCGAACACGAACGACTCCGAGCCCACCGACGGGTCGTGGGTGTGCCCGTGGGCGTGCGTGTGCCCGTGCGCGTGCGTGTGGTCATGATCGCCGGCGTGGTCATGGTCGTGATCGTGGTCGTGGTCACAGTGCGCGTCGCACACGTGATCGTCCGCGTGCTGATCATGGTGGGCATGGTCGCCGGCCCGCTCGTGCGGGTGCACGGTCAGGTCCAGCAGCGACGGGTCGGAGCTCAGCACCGAGGTCTGGAAGCCGCCGATGCCCAGCACCTGCTGCAGGTCCACCTTGGCGTGATGCGAGGTGAGGATGGCCGCACCTTCGTTGAGGCGCACCACGCGCTGGCGCACGCGCTGGACGGCATCGGCGTCGACCAGATCGGTCTTGTTGATGATCACGCGGTCGGCCGCAACGATCTGGTCCACGGCCTGGTTGCCGAAGCCCTCGAGCTCGGGGTCGTCAAGATGGGCCTCGACGTGCAGCGCATCGACCAGCGTCACGACACCGTCGAGCTTGACCTGACGTGCCACCTCGTGATCCATGAAGAAGGTGGCCGCCACGGGCGTGGGATCGGCCAGGCCGCTGGTCTCCACGATGATGTGATCGAACTTCTCCGATCGCGACAGCAACTTCTGCAGGATCTCGACCAGGTCGTTGCGCACGTCGACCACACAGCAGATGCAGCCGTTGGTCATCTGGTAGATCTCCTCGTCGGAGCTGACGACCAGGTCGGAGTCGACGTCGACCTCGCCAAATTCATTCTCGATCACCGCGATGCGGTGCCCGTGCCGTTCGGTCAGGATGTAGTTGAGCAAGGTGGTCTTGCCCGACCCGAGAAAGCCGGTCAGGATCGTGACGGGCACCGGGCGGTCGACGGCCTGGAGGGTATGCATGGTGAGGCTCCTTCAGCGTTGGGCCTGCGCGGCAAGCGCCTGCAGGACTTTCTCGGGGGTGATCGGGTAGCAATGGAAGCGCACACCGATCGCGTCATGAACTGCATTGGCGATCGCCGGCCCGATGGCCACGATCGGGTCTTCGCCCACCCCTTTGGCACCGTAGGGGCCACCCGGGTCGGGCGCGGTTTCGAGCATCACCGTGCGGATGGGCGGCATGTCCATCGACAGCGGCATCTTGTAGTCGACCAGGCTCGCATTGAGCGACCGCCCGGTGCGGGTGCACACCACGTAGTCCTCGGTCAGCGTGTGGCCGATGCCCTGCTGGATGCCGCCTTCGATCTGGCCGGCCGCGGCGATCGGGTGGATCACCTTGCCGAATTCGTGCACCGGCACGACCTGCAGCACCTGGATCTGGCCGGTTTCGGTGTCCACGGCCACCTCGACGAAGTGCGCAGCAAACGAGTACGACTTGGTCGGCGTGTAGCTGCCGTGGCCCACGATGTGTGCGGCCGGCAGGCCACGCTGCGGCGACACCGCCTCGCGCACCGTCATCGTCGGGTGCGTCTCCCCCAGCACCGCGATGCGCCCGTTGCGGATTTCCAGGTCCCCTGCGGTGGCCTGCAGCCGCAGCGCCGCCTGCTCGAGCACCTGGCGCTTGACCTCCAGGGCGGCCATCTGCGCAGCACGCCCCACCATGAAGGTGGTGTGGCTGGCGAATGCACCGATGTCCCAGGGCACGACGTCGGTGTCGCCGTGCACGACCGACACGTCCTCGAACGGTATGCCCAGCTCCTCGGCGACGATCTGCGCCAGGGCGGTGTGCGCCCCGGTGCCCAGGCCGGCTGCTCCCGTCAGCAGGGTGGCCGTGCCGTCCTCATTGAGCTTGACGATGGCATTGCCCTGCTCCTTGATGCCGGGGTAGGCACTGGAGCCGTGCATCTCGCAGCCGATGCCCCAACCGCGCCGGATCGGGCCGTCGGCCTGCCGGTTGTGGCTGGCCGCTGTACGACGCGCGTCGGCCCAGGCAACCTCCTGCATGCCACGCCGGATGCAGTCTTCCAGGCCGTGGCCGATCAGCGGGTGGCCGCTGGGGGCAATGTCGCCCGCCCGCACCGCGTTCTTCAGCTTCAGCTCGGCGGGGTCCAGGCCCAGCCGTGCGGCGGCCTCGTCCATCTGGATGTCCAGCGCGTAGTAGGTCTGCACCACCCCGTAGCCCCGGAATGCACCGGCGATCGGGTTGTTCGTGTAGACGCACAGTCCTTCCAGCTCGATGTTCTCGCAGCGGTACAACGAGGTCAGTGCCGCCGTGCCGACGTTGGTGACGCCCGGCCCGTGCGACCCGTAGGCGCCCGAGTTGTAGATCACCTGGGCCTGGCGCGCGGTGATCGTGCCGTCATTGCGGAAGCCCTGCTTCAGGCGGATGGTGGCCGGGTGGCGCGAGCGCCCGCCCAGGAAGGTCTCCTTGCGCGTGAACTCCATGCGCACCGGGCGACGCGTCTCGCGCGCCAGCAGCGCACACAGGAACTCATGCTGAAACAGGTCCTGCTTGGCGCCGAACCCGCCGCCCATGTGATCGACCAGCACGCGCACCCGGTTCAGGGGCACGCCCAGCACCTCGGCCAGGATGCCGCGCACCATGAAGGCGGTCTGCGTGGACGCCCACATCGTGAGCTTGTCGTTGCCGTCCCACTGGGCCACGCACACGTTCGGTTCCATGTAGGCCGGTGTCGGGCGGCCGAGTTCGAACTCGCCTTCGAGGATGAAGTCCGCCTGCGCAAAGCCCTGCTCGACGTTGCCGCGCTTGATGTGCACAGGGGGCAGCACCAGGTTGTTGCCCGGGCCGACGTCGTGCAGTTGCGGTGCGTCCGGGTGCATCGCATCGGCCACGGTGAACACCGCCGGCAGCGGCTCGTACACCACCTCGATCAGCTCGAGCGCCTCTTCGGCGATCTCCTCGCTGATGGCGGCCACGGCGGCCACGCCTTCACCCCAGTAGCGCACCTTGGTGTCGAAGATGTACTGGTCCTTGGTGACCGACGCCGAGCGCGGATGGGGCGATCCGTAGTGCAGCACACGCGGCACGTTGGCATGCGTGAGCACGGCCTTCACACCCGGCAGGGCTTCGGCACGGCTCGTGTCGATCGACACGATGCGGGCATGGGCCACGTTGCTGCGCTTGATCTTGCCGTGCAGCATGCCTGGCAGGCTCAGGTCGCCTGCATACACCGCCTGCCCGGTGACCTTGTCGATCAGGTCGCGACGCTTGACGCTCTTGCCGATGACGTTGTGTTCCATCACGAGGCCTCCTTCGTGCCGTGGGTGCATCGCGATGCACAGGCCGCCGCCGTGGCTTCGATCGCGTCGATGATCTTGGTGTAGCCGGTGCAGCGGCAGATGTTGCCGGCCAGCGCAAAGCGGATCTCGTCGGGCGTGGGGGCGGGGTTCTCGTCCAGCAGTGCCTTGCCCATCATCAGGATGCCCGGCGTGCAGAAGCCGCACTGGGCCGCGCCGCAGCGCATGAACTGGTCCTGCAGTTCATGCACGTGGTCGGGTGCATGCTGCAGGCCTTCGATGGTCTGGACCGACTGCCCGTCGGCCTCCACGGCCAGCACCAGGCAGGCATTGACCGGGCGTCCCTCGAGCATCACGGTGCAGGCACCGCAGTCGCCGACGTCACAGCCCTTCTTGGTGCCGGGCAGTGCGGCTTCGTTGCGCAGCACGTCCAGCAGGCTGCGGTAGGGCTCCACGACCAGCTCTCGGGGCTCGTTGTTGATCTGGATCTGGATGACTTGTTTCATCGGGCGGCCTCCAGGGCCTGCACGATGGCCCGTCGGGTGAGAACACCGACCATCTGTCGGCGGTAGTCGGCGCTTGCGCGCACGTCGGAGATCGGTCGGCTTTCGTCCATCGCGGCGCGGGCCGCGGCGGCAATGCGCGCCTCGTCGGGCACCTCGCCGATCAGCAAGGACTCGGCCTGCGGGGCACGGATGGGTGTGGGCGCCACCGCACCCAGCACGATGCGGATGTCGGTGCAGCGCTGCGCCTGCATCGTCAGCGTGACGGCCACGCCCACCGTGGCCAGCTCCATGGCGCGTCGCCGGCCGTGCTTGATGTAGGCCTTGCCGGTGTTCGGCGCCGGTGCCGGCAGGTGGAACTCCGTCAGGATCTCGTCGGGTTCGAGCACCGTGCGCCCTGGCCCGGTGAAGAAGTCCTTCAGCTCGATGCGACGCGCGCCGGCGCGCCCATGCGCCGTCACGACAGCCCCATCGGCCAGCAAGGGCGGCAGCGTGTCTGCCGACGGCGAGGCACGGCAGACATTGCCTCCAAGCGTGGCACGGTTGCGCACCTGGATCGAACCCAGCTCGCGTGCTGCCACCATCAGGCCCTGGTAGTGGCGGCACACCACCGGCGAGGTCTCGATGGTGCGGATGGTGGTCAGCGCACCGCAGCGCAGGCCGGCCACGGGGTCGAAGTCCAGGCCACTGAGGCCCGGGATCTTCTTCAGGTTGATGAGGTGGTCGGGGCGCCGCAGGTTCTCGCGCAGCTCGACCAGCAGGTCCGTGCCGCCGGCAAACAGGCTGGCCTTTCCAGGCAGCGTGCCGGCCAGGCGCACAGCCTCGTCCAGGGTCTGGGGTTCGCAGTAGTCGAATCGTCTCATGGCGGTTACCCGTGGGGTGGATGTCTTCGGTGAGCTCATGGTCGTGACTTCCATCCCATCGGTAAACGGGTTCATTCGTATAAGTTGATCGGCTTGTTCGATGAATCAGCGGCTGGTGGGGCGCATGCACACCCGTGCGATCCGGGCCGCGTTCCCTCAAGGTTCACCCGCATGCCATTCAGCGACGGCTTGACTAGACTTGGTGTGATTGATCGAATAGCCCCATGAATGTCACCCTGCGTCAATTGCGAGCCTTCCTTGCCGTGGCCGAGGCACGGCATTTCACGCGGGCGGCGGACCTGCTCGATCTGTCGCAGTCGACCGTGAGCACGCTGGTGCGCGAGCTGGAGGCCAACCTGGGCCTCAAGCTGTTCGACCGGCACACCCGCATGCTCAACCTCACGCAGGCGGGCGCCGAGATCCTGCCGCTCGCGCGCAAGGCACTGGCCGATCTCGACAGCGTGATCGGCAGTTCGCAGCAGCTGAAGACGCTGGGGCGCGGGCGGGTGTCGATTGCCGCGTCGTCGTTGCAGGCGGCACTGATCCTGCCGGCGATGATCCGGCAGTTCGGTCAGGAGCACCCCGGCGTCAAGGTGACGCTGCACGACGTGCCGCAACCCGACGTGCTCGAGATGGTGCGTTCGGGAGAGGTCGACTTCGGTATCGGCACCGAGTCAGGCACACGTCACGACCTGGCCGCGCGTGTGCTGACGACCGACACCTTCATCGCGGTGATGCGCCCCGACCATGCGCTGGCGCGCAAGAAGGAACTGACCTGGCGCGACTTCGACGGCCTGCCCATCATCGGCTCACCGCCCGGCAATCCCTTGCGTGAACAGCTCGACTTTGCGCTGGCCCGCGAAGGCATCTCGCTCGTGCGCAGCCATGAGGTGTCGCTGCCGCTGACGATCGTCGGCATGGTCGAAGGGGGACTGGGCATCGCGGTGCTGACCACCACCGTGACCCGTCTGGCCTTGTCGTTCGGGCTGCTCGTCAAGAAGATCACCGGGCCGGTCGTCAAGCGCGAGATCTCGCTGCTGCATCACGCCGACCGGTCGCTGTCGCCTGCGGCGCAGAACTTCCGTGACCTGCTGATCGCCAACCGGCAGCGCCTGCTGCCGCAGGGGGTTCAGGCCAGCACACAGCCGGCTTCAGGGGCCGGCAAGTGAAGGCGGCTGGCATAACGCACCTCGATCATGTGCGCGAGGATGGACACGGCAATCTCGGGCGGGGTGCGTGCGCCGTTTTTCAGGCCCACCGGACCGTGCAGGCGGTCGAGCGCGGCATCGCTCAGGCCGAAATGCCGCGCCAGGCGTTCACGCCGTCGCGACTGATTGACCCGCGAGCCGATCGCACCGACGTAAAACGCCGGTGAGGCGAGCGCCTCCAGCAGCGCCAGGTCGTCCAGCTTGGGGTCGTGTGTGAGCGCAATGATCGCGGTGTGCCCGTCCGGGCGGAAGGCCAGCACGGCATCGTCGGGCATCTCGCGTGTCAGGTGCACGCCGTCCTGGGTCCACGTGTCGGCGTACTCCTCGCGCGGGTCGCAGACGGTGACCTGGTAGTCCAGCGCACGGGCCATGTCGGCGAGGTACTGCGTGAGCTGCCCGGCACCGATGATCAGCAGTCGCCAGCGGGGCCCGTGCGTGGTGACGAGCCAGTGCTCGGTGAGATGCAGTTCGTCGGCCGCCTGGGGCGCTTCGAGCGTCACCGCCCCTGTCGCCAGGTCGAGGCGCCGCTGCACACGAGCCCCCCGGTCAAGTCGGGCCAGCAACTCTGGAATGCGGGACTGCTCGCCCACCGGCTCCAGCAACAGCTCAAGGGTGCCGCCGCAGGGCAGCCCGAACCGCATGGCTTCCTCGGCGCCGACACCGTAGCGCACGCACTCGGGTCGTCGGCTGGCCAGCGCACCACGCCGCACGCGCTCGATCAGATCGTCTTCGATGCACCCGCCCGAGACCGAACCGGCCACCCGACCATCGGCCCGGATCGCCACCACCGAGCCGACCGGTCGCGGGGCGGAGCCCCAGGTCCGGGTGATGGTGCCCAAGGTCACGGCGTGGCCCTGGCGGCACCATTCGTCAACACGACGCAGTACGTCAAGATCCATGTTGTCCATCTCGGGGCTCCGGGTTCATCGATGGAGGTCTGCACTTCAGGGCGCCGACGGTCATGCGGCCTTTTCGTCCAAGGCACCGTCGAGCGAGTGCCCCCCGGGCGCGCACTGCCCGCGGTGGAACAGCGCATTCAGCAGCACGGCGCACAGAGTCCCCAACAGGATGCCGTTCTGGAAGAAGCGAGCCATCAGCTCGGGCAGTTGCAGGAAGAACCGATCGGCCACCAGCGGGATCATCCCCAGCCCGAGGCTGACCGCCACGATGTAGAGATTCTTGCGGTCGGTGTTGAAGTCGACGGTGCACAGGATCTTCACGCCGGTGGCGGCCACCATGCCGAACATCACGATGGCGGCGCCGCCGAGCACGTAGTGCGGCACGGCAGCCACGAGGTAGGACAACTTGGGCAGGCAGCCCAGGATCACCAGGATCACCCCCGAGGCCGCCACCACCCACCGGCTGCGCACGCCGGTGAGCTGCACCAGCCCCACGTTCTGCGAATACGAGGTGTAGGTGAAGGTGCCGAAGATACCGCCGAAGATGTTGCCCACCCCGTCGGCCCGCAGGCCGCGAGCGATGTCCTCGCGGCTGAGGCGTTTGCCAGTGATGTCGGCCAGGGCCAGGAACAGGCCGGTCGACTCGATCATCATCACGACCATCACCAGGCACAGCGTGATGATCGAGATCGGGTCGAAGGTCGGCCAGCCAAACTCGAAGGGCATGACGATGTTGACCCAGGCCGCGTCGGCCACCCCGTGAAAGTGAACCCGGCCGAGCACCAGGGCAATCGCAAAACCCAGCAGGATGCCCAGCAGCACGGCGATGTTGGCGATGAAGCCCTTGAAGAAGGCCACCATGGCCAGGATGCTCAGCAGCACGGTGGCCGCGATGGCCAGGTTCATCGGTTGGCCATACTCGGGGTTCGGGATCGGCCCGGTCGGGCTGCCGATCATCGGCGGGCCGCCGGCGGACCAATGCACCCCGACCTTCATCAGCGACACGCCGATGACCAGCACCACGGTGCCGGTGACCACGGGCGGAAACCACCTGATCAAGCGGCTCACGTAGGGCGCGGCAAAGTAGGTGAACACCCCCGAGGCGATCACCGCCCCGAAAACCGCCGGCATGCCGAGCTGCGGGTTGGAGCCGGTGGCGATGATCGGTGCGATGGCGGTGAATGCCACCCCCATCATCACTGGCATGCGGATGCCCACGTTGCCCAGCCCCATGCACTGGACCAGAGTGACGATGCCGCAGCAGAACAGGTCCGCACTGATCAACCAGGCGATCTGCTCGGTACTCATCTTGAGCGCCCCGCCGATGATCAGCGGGACGGCCACCGCCCCCGCATACATCACCAGCACATGTTGAAGCCCCAGCGTCGCGAGTTGCCCGGGGGGCAGCATCTCGTCGACAGGGTGAACGCCAGCTCGTGTCATGTTGTCTCCTGTGTCGTGGTCCTGCACCGGCTCCAGGCCTGAGGCGACGACCTCTGAAGGGTCGTTCGGACTCGTCGTGCAGCTTGATCGTGACACCGGGGCAGACAGCGGTAAACCGCACGGCGGCTATATGTCCATTGCGTTTTTCGATGAATATGGCCAACGCTTTGCGGGTTCAGCCGGCCACTGCCCTGGCCACGGCGTCGCTGACCCAGGCATAGCCGATGCGCTCCTGCTCCAGCCGGATCGGCGTGTCACGCAGCCGGCACCAGCGCAGATCATCGTAGAGCCGGCGCTCGGGGCCGTGCAGCCGGGACAGGTCGCGTTGGGTGGGCTGGGGTTCGGTCACCCACAGCGACTCATGCGCCAGCAAGGTGGCATGGTCCATCAGCAGGGCGCGTACGTCTGGAAAGCGCTCGCGCAGCTGATCCAGGATGGCAAAGCCGTGCGTGTCGATGTCGCCCCAGTAGTGCATCTCGCACGACTGCAGCCAGGCAGCCGGGGCCAGGCCATCGAATCCGTACCCGGCGCCAAACAGGGCCAAGCCGCCGGCAACCGGCGGGAAGGCCAGGAAGTTGACCTCGTTCTCGGTGATGAACACGCGGCGCACGGGCAGCGACACACGCGCGAAGTCGCGGGCGGTCAGGGTGAAGTCGCCATCGCCGTCCGGGAGCCAGGGATTGCACAACGGATCGAGGAACCGCAGCCGCACCCGCAGCGGCTTGTCACGCAGCCCGTAGCGTGCGGCAAACTGGCTCGCTCCGGTGGCCGATGCAAGCACCGCATCGGCCCCGAGGACTTGGTCGAGCAGTGCACTCAACACGCCACGGTGCTGCTCGACAAATTTGCTGTGGATGCCGGGCACGTTCACCTGGCGCAGGTACACCCCCGGGCGCGGGTGGGCCTCAAGCCAGGCGATCAGGTCGAGCAGACGGGACCAGTCATCCGCCAGTGCCAGACAGCGGCGCGGCTGCTGCTGCATCCAGGGCAACAGTGCCGGGAAACGCGACTGTGTCGCGTCCAGCAGCGCGGCCAACTGACGCCCTTCTTCGGCCAGGCCGATCAGGCGCAAGGCGTCGTCGCGGGTGTCGAACCAGACCTCCGCGGGCAGCGCATTGGTGCCAAGCAGGCGATGGCGCACCTCCCGCAGCACCACGCGGCCGCCACGGCGCGCTGCTCGCTGCCACAGCGCAATCCACTCGCCCACGGCATCAAGCTGGTTGGACTGTGCTGCGGCTGTCGGCATGCGCAGCGGCAGGCGCATCGGAAACTCGGCCTGCCACAGCGCGTCGCGGTCCCACAGCCGCTGCAATCGGGCCTGGACGTCGGCCGGGGTGGTCCAGTCGGTCGGCGTGTCGCGAGCCATCACGCACGCAGCGCGTCGCGCTGCGCCCGGTAGTCCTCGACCCCGAGGTTTCGCAGCCGAGATGCACTGCCATCCTCGTTGTGCACAAAGGCCACGCGCGCCACGAAGGGCTCGATGATGTGGATCTTCTGCAGCGGCGTGACGATCAGCAACTGCAGCCCCAACTGGCGGAACAGACGCAGACCGTACTCGGTGGAATCGTCCGAGCCCCGGCCGAAGGCCTCGTCGATGACCACGAACCGGAACGAGCGCGATCGGGTAGCGCCCCACTCCAGCCCGAACTGATAGGCCAGGCTCGCGGCCAGGATGGTGTAGGCGAGCTTCTCCTTCTGGCCGCCGCTCTTGCCGCCGGAATCGGAGTAGTGCTCATGCTCCCGACCGTCCTCGCGCCAGCGTTCACTGGCCGCGAAGTTGAACCACTGCCGCACATCGCTGACCTTGGCCGCCCAGCGACGGTCGGCGTCGGTGGAGCCCTCACGGCCGCGCAGGCGCTCGATGAGACGCCGCACCTGCAGGAACTTCGCCTCGGCGTACTGCGCATCCCCCGAGCCGGTGAGGGCACCGTCGGTGCAGGCGCGCAGCTCGGTCTGGAAGTCGCGCACCTCGGCGTCGGTGGTGAGCTGTTCTTCCAGGCGGATGTAGCGGCCGGGGTTGTAGTCGATCTGGGTCAGTGACTCGTTGATGCGGTCGATGCGTTCCTTGATGGTTTCGCGCTCGCGGTAGAGCTGCGACTGAAAATGCGCCACCTCACGGATGGTGTTCTCGTTGAGCATCTGCTTGAAGGTACTCACGAATCGCGGCAGGTCGTCGGCCTGCAGCTGGGCGAGCATGGCGCGGTACTCGTGGCAGGCATCGACGCTGGCATCGACCTCCTGGGTTTCGAGCTTGTACGCTTCCTTGTATTCGGTCATCGCCCGCACGATGCGCTCGCCCAGACGAGCGAGGCGCCGGTCATCCGCGTCGATGCGCTCCTGCAACCAGCGCCGCAGCTCCTGTTCGCGGCCATCGCAGGACTCGACGCTGAGGCTGTGCTCACCCAGCGCTTGCTCGCGCCAGCGGGCGATCGACTCGTGGTGGCTCGCATGGGCCTGCGCCTCGGGTGTGTCCAGGCGCTGTCGGGTCTGTGCCTGCAGGGCCTCGGCCTGGCTGATCTTCAGCAGCGTCTGAGCCTGCTCGGCCTCGCGCTGCTTCAGCCTTGCAGCGGTCTCGTCGCGTTCGACCTCCACCGCCTGGAGCTGCGACGCCAGCAGCTGCAACCGGTCGGACGCCTGCGCCAGGCGTTCGCGCTCGGCCGCCAGTTGCGCCAGCTCAGCCACACAGGCGCGCCAGTCGAGTTCGGTGTAGTCGCGGTATTCCTCGAGCTTGTCCAGGGCCTGCAGACGGGCGCGCTCGGCACGCTGCTCGTCCTGCAGTGAAGCAAGTCGCTGGCCCATGTCGGCCAGGCGAGCCTGCAGGACACGCACCTTGTTTTCCAGCGCGGCCATCTTGGCGTGATTGCTCCAACCCAGGACGTAGCGACTGCGGTCGTCGATACGGTGGCGGTCGTCCTTCTCGTGGCGCTCGCCCGGCGCCTTGATCTGCCCCACCCGGGTGATGGCGCGTGCCTCACGGCGGAACTGGTCACCGTGGCTGCAGCAGGCCAGATCGAACCGGTGGGCCAGCTCACGCTCGACCCAGCTGCTGAAGGGGCTGTCCGGCTTGACCTCGAGCTTGTGAACCAGCGACTCCGTGTGAAGCGGCGGCAGTTCGCCACGGACATCGCGTCGTGTGGGGCGCACACGGAAGTACACCAGCCGCCCGCGCAACTGGGTGCGGTCGACCCAGTCGCTGACCGCGCCGTACTGCGCATCGGGCACCAGCAGCGACAGACTGAACCCTCGCAGCAGGCGCTCTGCAGCGCCCTCCCAGTCACGTTCGTCGGCGCGCACCTGTATGAGTTCACCGGCGTAGGGCATGTCGGCCTCGCGCAGTCCGAGGGCATCGCACAGGGCGGCGCGCAGGCTCACCTGCTGGGCATCGATGTTGCTGCGCCGGCGGCGCAGGCTGTCGAGTTCGCCCTGCACCGCGGCCAGCTCCTCGCGCCCCTGTGCAAAGCTCACACCCAGCTCATTCAGATCGTTCTGCAGCACGGCCTCGCGTTCAGCGGCAGCTTCGCGCAGCGGCGCGCAGAGGTGGCGCTGCGCCTGGAAGTCCTGCGGCCCATGCATGCTCAGCAGACCCAGCGTCTGCAGCAGGGCCTCGTGGCGTTCGGCTTTGGCCTGGCGGCGGGTCTTTTCGGCTTCGATGGCCAGCATCTCGAGCGCCAGCCGCTCCAGCCGCTCCCCGCCGCTGCTGGCCATGTCCTGCCGCAACGCGCGCTCGCGCAGGTGCAAGGCCTGGAGCTGTTCCCCCAGCCGATCGATGGTGGAGGCATGCCGCGCCTGGTCGTGCGACAGGTGCTCCAGGCGCTGGGCCAGCAGCGTGAGCTTGAGCGCAGCAAAGTAGCTGCCCAACGCTTCGCGCGCGGCTCGCTGCTGCTCGACGGACTGTGCCAGCTCGGCGTAGCGGTCGCCATCAGCCACCAGCGGTTCGAGCATCGCCACCTGGGCCTGGGCCTTCAGCACGGCCGCGTGCGCACGGTTGAGGTCGTCGAAGTGGGCAATCAGCGCGGCCAGTCGCGGTGCCACCTCGAACGGCTCGAGCATGTGGCTGCGCACGAAGTCGGTCAGGTTGCCCACCGACTTCATCGACACGGTCTGATGGAACAGCTCCAGCGCCTGATCGTTGTGGATGCCGAAGAGCCGGCGCAGCAGCGCTCCATAGGGCGCAAAGCTGTCTTCCAGCGTGACCTTGGCTGCCCGCAGCCGTTTGCGCAGGCGTGCGATGTCGGCACCGAAGTCGGCGAAGTCGCGGGCGATCGACAGCTCACGCTCGGCGATGGCATAGAGCCGCTGAGGCTGGCCTTGCGGGTCCTTGAGCCAGAACACCTGGGCCAGTGTCACCGTCTGGCCATAGGCCGCGTTGTGGAACACCGCCAGGATCACGGCATGGTCCTGGGGACCCCGCAGGGCCACCGGCCGCCCGGCACCACCCAGATCATTGCGCGCGGCCTTGTAGTGGCCCAACACGTAGCTGCGCAATGAGCGCTCGCGGGTTTCAGCCCCTGCGGCCTTGTTGTAGGCCACCCTGTGGGCCGGCACGAGCAGGGTGGTCACCGCGTCGACCAACGTGGACTTGCCCGAACCGATGTCTCCAGTGAGCAGCACGTTGCCGCCGTCGGCATGCAGGCTCCAGACGCGACCATCGAAGGTGCCCCAGTTGTAGACCTCCAGGCGCTTCAGCCTGAAGCCAGCCTGTGTGTCGGGGGGCGGGGAGTCCAGCGTGCTGCGTGGTGCAGCCATGTCAGGACTCATCGACCGGCTCCCTGCCTTCGAGTTGCGCCCGGTAGGCCGCCAGGCGCGCGTCGAACTCGGCCAGCCACTGCGCGTCGACAAAGGCCTTGAGGATGCGCTGCACCTCGAACATGTCGTCGCTGCCGCGCAGTCGGCGCACGAAACCCATGTCGGCAATGCGATTGAGATGGGTGTCGACCTGGTCGACCAGCCGCGCCTCGTTGGTCCCTTCGGGCTGGAACACACGCAGCAGTTCAGCCACCTCGGCACGTGACAGGATCAGGCGGGTGTCCCCGCCCACGGCGTCGAACTCGGCCAGCTTCTTGCGCAACAGTGCGAGCAGCAGGCTGACCGGAAAGGACAACGGCCGGCGAGCCACCAGCCGCGGCAGCTTGCGCGGCGCATCGCCGTCGGCCTCCGGCTTTGAGCGCAGGAAGGCATAACCCTCAGCTTCGTCGAGCAGCAGATCCAGACCCAGCACACCCACATGGTCGCGCACGCGGGGCTGCAGTTGCACGAGCACCTGCCAGTGCGCCGGATCGTTGTGACGGTAGGTCACGCCCTTGAGCAGCGGAATGAGCACGGACGACAGATCGGCCGCGTCGGTGTCATCGCGCGGCACATGGGGTGAGGTGAGTGGTTCGAGAGTCATGGTCAACGCGAGAAGATCACACGGGGCAGCTTTGCACGGCGCTGCTGCCCCTCGGCACCCACCCAGGCGATTTCGTCCTCGACAGTCTCGTCGAACACGGCCCGGCCCGATTCGGTGGCCAGGCTCAGGTAGGCCACCAGTTCGGCCAGGCCCTGCTGCAGCGGTCGACCCTCGATCAGTTCGGGCAAGGTCACCTGGCTGCGGCGGCGCAGCATGCGCTGCACATGATCGGCCAGCGCGGCCTTGTCGACCACAAGCTGGCTGTAGAGCGCGCCCGTGTCATCGACCTCGTCGCCAGCCTGCACGGCACCGCCCTTGAGGACGGGCTTCCAGGCCGGCGCGTACAGCGGCCGCTCCATGGGCAGGTCGATGTCGGGGGCGATGTCGTCGATGCGGCAGAACTCGCCCAAAGGCGGTGCCTTGCGCACCGCCAGTGCGCCCGCCTCGATGCGGTGCAGGATGTCCATGATGCGCCGGTTCTCGAGGTAAACCTGATCATCGAGGAAACGCCGCAGTTGCTGAGACAGCATGGCCACTGTGCGCTGCGCATGTTCGCCGGCCTCGAGCCAGTCGTAGTGCACACGGCGCAGGCGGGGGTCCGGGTCGAGTTCTGCCACTGGCTCGAGTGCCAGCACGTGCTGAAGCAGACCCGTGAGCTCGTCCTGGCGCGCATGCGACATCAGGAAGTCCCAGAACGCGCGGAAGCTGCGCCCCTGATCGGACTCGGCAATCAGATCACGTTCGCCCAGGATGTCCTGCAGCAGCGCACCCTTGCTGCCATCCCACAACGCGATGCGCTCGCGCACGGTGCGGTCCAGGCTGCGGAAGTTGTGCTCCACCTCGCGAAAGTCGGCCAGCAGTTCGCGCGCCAGGCCGGTGGACTGCGTGAAGCGCTCCTTCAAAGCCGTGTCGTCGAGCAGGTTGAGCTCACCGGCACGTGCGCGCTCGATCTCGGCATCGATCGCCTCGCGTCGGCGCAACAGCTCCTGAACACGCACGTCTGGGTTGGCCTCGCTGCCCTCGTTCATCTGGCGCAGCAGGTCGATCAGGGTCAACAGCCGCGATTCGGTCCCGACAAACTGTCGTTGCCCCAGACTGTCGAGCCAGGCCAGTGCCCGCTCTGTCGCCGGCGTGAGATCGAAATGCGGTTCGTCCGAACCGGCGGGGTAGAACTTGCGCAGCCAGCCCTTGTCGTTCGCAGCCCAGTCGTTGAGGTACTCGACGGCAGCCTTGGGATAGAGGTGCTCGCCGCGCTGCTCGCGCACGGCAAACAGGGTGTCTTCCAGCGCTTCGGCCAGATCGGCCTGCGAGATGCTGCGGCGATTGGGTAGCACGAAAACCGCATGCAGAAAGCTGGCCACCAATGCGACCGAATCAGCCTGGAGCAGGCGCCAAGCCGGGTGCTGCCGCCGCAGTGCGTCCAGGGTTTCGTGGTCGAACTGCATGCCATGATTATCCAGCAGAGGTGAGGCGCAGGCGCCGCATCAGCTTCATCAGCTGCATCTGCTGCGTCAGAACAGGCCGAAGTCGTCGAAGGGGTCTTCGTCACGCAGACGCTCCTGTTGCTTGCGCAACCAGCGTTTTGCCGAGGTCCTGTCCGCCATCTGGCGCAGGTCGGTCTGCAGTTCGGCGATCTCGGCGCGGCGCTGCTGGACATCCGCCTGCAATGCAGCCCCCAGGCGGGTTGGCACCAGGCGCTCAAAGGGCGAGACACCGAACTCCATGCACCAGATCACACGTGCATCGTCAATCTCGGCCTTGAGCTCGGCCAGCTGTTCGGCGAGGACCTTGTTGAAATGCCGGAGCCTGTCGGCCGAGGCTTCCTTCAGGTGATCGGCGTCGATCTGCTCGATCTCGAGCTGAAGCTCCAGCAACGCCAGCAGGTCGTTGGCGGCGTACGCCTGATTGACCTTCTGCATCATCGCTGTCTTGGCGGCTCGCTGCTGCTCGTCGGTTTCGCGGTCGGGGTGGATGGCGCTGGCGAGTTTGCGAAACACATCGCGTACCGACTGACTGGCCTGGCGGGCCTCGTCTTCACGGCGCTGCTGCGCGCGCGTCGGTCGGCGCACCTTGCGGCCGCCAGGCTTGGCGTGGTCTTCCGTAAGGCCGTCGGCCTCGACTTCCGGCCGGGCCTGCGCGGCCATGGCTTGATGCATGCGCTCCATCAGGTCGGCCTCGTCCTCCAGCGTCTCGACCGCGCCCAGGTCCAGGCCGCTGATGCCTTCGGCCATCTCCTTCATCGCCTCCAGATGCAGCCGCTGGTCTTCTTCGTAGGTCATGCCTGCGTGGTGGGCGAACATGGCGCGGAGTTCGCTGTCGACCGCGGTACCCGCGTCTTCCTGCTCCAGCAGTTCGCCAGCGGCCTCGCAGGCCAGTTGACTGAGGGCTTCTCGCTGGGCGCGTGTCCAACCCTTCTCACGTTGCAGAGCATCCACCGCACGGAGCCATTGCAGCCGCACCTCGCGCCATTCGGCGTCCAGAGGCGGCACGACTTCGGCGTGGGCCAAACGATAGGCGTCGGCCCCTTCACGCCATGCGGCGAGGGTCTCACGCGCTTGCTTGATCTGCCGGGTGAGTGTGTTGAAGCGCTTCTGCTGGGGGTTCAGCGGGGCCTTGGTGGACGACTCAGCGATCTGCGGGACAGAGGGCTTGGAACGTGACATGCCAAGGTTCTCCAGATTGAGCAGCGAACCGAAAAAGGATCAGGGGCGGTGAGTCTGCCACAAGCGCGTTCGATGGTTCTGGCGGCGAGGACGGCGCAACACCCAGAAAACCCCTTCCCCCAAAGCCAAACACCCCAGGGCATTTTGCCGCTGGGGTGTTGTG